>JAGLRY010000135.1 GCA_023135995.1 Candidatus Aminicenantota bacterium
TATGGTCCTTACGCTGACACAAAGCTCGAGGATATCCCGGCCTGTTTTTTGAACACGACAAGTGTGACCGGAGGTAATTCAGGGTCCCCGACTCTTAACGCCAAAGGCGAACAGATCGGCATCATCTTTGACATGACATACGAGAGCGTGACAGCCGACTATTATGAGGTCCCGGAGCTTCAGCGCACGATCAGCGTCGACATCCGGTATGTGCTTTTTGTCACAGATAAATTTTCTGGTGCCGAACACATCATTGATGAACTAGGGCTGTAAGAATAACACATTAAAACTCAACAGAAGCCAGATTCACCAACCAATCCAATTTGCTGGAACCCGGAGCACTGGGGAGAACGCAGATTGCCGGAAATCCCAGATCCATTTTGCCATCTCTAAAATTCAACAGTGATGCACTTGCCTCTGGAGGATTTTTATACCTACGTGACATAACATTCACTACCAATTTAAGGGAGGGGAGAAGGAAAGTTGCCAAGAAGTTGTTAAGAGTTTGTCAAGATCAGAAGAATCGCCAGAGGGACTTCAGCCAATGATCTCTAAGGCTTTTTCAAAAAGCTCATCCCGCCCCTCAATGATGCCTCGGATCGTTCGTTTGGCCGGCACAGTGGGTTGAATGCCGATCAGATGGTGTTGTGATCCGTCGTGTTTGAGCACTTTCATGCCGGTCCACGTGATCCGAAAGTTCCCGGGGAGGACAAAAGGATTGATGTTGCCATTCGTTCCAGCAGTGGGCTGTCCTACGATCTCTCCGAGATTGTAGTGTTCGATGAAACTCAAGAACGACTCGGCATAGCTTATGGCCCGTCCATCCGTGATGAAGACGACCTTTCCTTTGATGTGTGGCTTTTTTGCCACAAGATTCCAACCCATTTTTTGATACCCCACAATGTTCTCCTGGTCTGGGTAGATGATCTGGGGGATCTGCATCCAGGCACTGGAAGTGTCTTTTTCAGTCAAAAGATGGCAAATGATCTCCTGATTGCCTTTCGGATAACCCCGGAGGTCGAATATAACACCGCGAGCATTTGCCAGGTCATCGAGCTTCTCAGTGATCTCATTCCAAGGTGCTTGATCGAGATTGACATAGTAGATGTTGTTTTCCAGGGCTTGGATCCTGGGCCTAGTCGGTTCAGCCAGCATTTTCTTAAAACTGCGCTTTAGCTCGACCTCAAAGGTTTCATCACCTTTCAGAACTTCAAGTTTTGCCAAGGTTCCCTTCTTGCCATACCCGAAGCGGATCAAAGATTTGTATCTCTTCCATTGCGGAGAGCCGGAGATGAACTCCTCTGCATCTAACAGGGCTTGTTCAGCTTGTTTGCCATCGATGTTGAGAATAATGTCCCCCCGCTGGAAGTGGTTTGGGTCTTCCGAAGCCGTCACAACGACTTGATCTTCCACCCAATCAACCTTTATGGGAAGCCCGGCCTGTTCCATGAATACTCTGTGATAGACATTGCCATGTCCATCCTGGAGCTTTGCCACCAGATGGCTGAGGGTGTAAAAGAAATCTTCTTCGTTTGTGTCGTTGAGAACCATTTTCAGTGTGCTTGTCAGTTCTAGATCCCAATCCACATCGACCACATCAAAATAGGGATAAAAATGTTGGAAGATGTTCCAGGCTATGACCACGTCCGCCAAACGTACAAACTCATTATCTGCGGTCGGGATCCCAAAATCGTGGGCCTCCATCTCAGATGTCAGATCTTCTAAAGGATAGCTCTCATTTTTTCCCAATGTCTTCTTTTTTTCGCTGTAAAGCGCGAGTGGGATAGAGCAGGATAAATCCGCATCCAGCTCCTTGTTTATTACTTCTCCGACTTCGGGGAAAGTGTCAAACAATTGTCCAGAATAGGTCGTTGACCTGCTTTCCATGTGCAGGCATTTTTCTCCGCTGCGTGCATTTTCGCCTTGGACTTTGTAAATGTAACCCGGACTTTGTGCGCCCCAAGATCGGGGTTTTTTATCCATCTCGCCTTCTTCAAAGCCTGGATTATTGATCTTTGCGCGTTGCCATTGACCGTTCTCATCCATGACCAAAACCTGAAACTCATCGAACCATGCCTGGCCGTTGCCGCCAAGGATCGCTCCAAAAAAAACCATGACCGCATCATCATCTACGTGGCCCTCGATCTCGTAATCCCTCCATTCTTCAGCAAGAATTGGTCGATCGCTCATGTTGTCGAAAAAACCCATGATGCCGCCTGCTCTATCCACACGCATCCAGAGCTGTGCCTGATTACCAACTCCCTTGACTTCTGCCCTCGCAGAGGCTTTCAGCTTGATCTTTTTTCCCCGATAAGATATTACCCCGATCCCCTGAGTCAATATCCCGGCACCCATTCCACCGGTCAGGATATTTTTCCTGTTGAGACGGATACTCATATAGACTGAATTTGAGCTTCCAAATCCTAGGCCTTTATGCTGCCAGGCGACAACCTTGAGGCTTTTTGTCTCCTCAGGAAGCCATGATTGCGGGTCATCTCGCTTTTCATCTGAAAAATGAACTCGAGCCGTGGGGGCAATGGGTAAGAATAATTGTTCTAGAATTGATTTCAGTTCTTTGGAATCCTTTGCGGTCTTGACTTTTTCCGCACCATAGATGGCAAACCTCTCCCAATCGACTTGGCTGGCTTCATCTGAAGGATGAAAATATCTCGCGTATCCATAAAGTTTGGCAAAAGCTCTCAAGTTTTGAATAGTCTGAGTATCTTCACGAGATCCCTTTGTACAACAGAACAAAAGGAGCAAAAGACCCATGAGGAGAAAGCTTAAGGCCCGTTTTCCATTTTTCCACTTCATTTTCCACCTCTGAAACAAAATAGGAGA
>JAGLRY010000136.1 GCA_023135995.1 Candidatus Aminicenantota bacterium
TTGGGTTAGAAGTGCAACTGTACGGATTTTGAGTGGATGTGGATTTTATTTATCGACGATCTGGTATTCAAAAAACTGCATGCCGCGCATTCTGTCCAAAAGATAGATCTTATCTCCGTTGACAAAAATATCATCCACAAAATGTTTCACTGGAATCGCTCCGAGCAACACCCCCTCTGTATCATACACCTCGAGCTGGAACACATCTGTTTCTCTCACATCCGTGTTCCCACCGACAGAAACATTCATCGATCTTCCGCCCGTTTGACTCATAGAAACGCGAACACCCGTCTCGACGCGCTCCTCCTCTTTGATCTGTCTCTTCAAAGTCACAACCCAAACTCTTCCCTCGCTGTCCACACCGACTCCACTGGCGCATCTGTTCATGTCCGGTTGCTCGATCATCACTCTCCCGCCGCTTCGCTGGATCCCTCCTTTTGATTTTGGAGCGTCTGTGCTGTAGTTCAGCTTGCGGTCGGACCTCCAGAGCAATTTGCCATCGGGCGCGTATTTCTCGATCCGGTTCTGGTAGTCAAAGGCCACATAAATATTATCGCTCTTATCCAGAATGAAGTGGAACTGGTTTCCCATCCTGTTCATCAAGAAGTCTTTGAAGTCATGCTGCTCGCCAAAATCCCTTTGAACCTCTCCGTCCATGTCGAGTACTTTTAAAAACTTGGGAAGCGCTTTCTCTTCCTCATCCATCATCCCCATCCCAAAGCTAAATAGACCTGTGCCACCCATGAGCATCTGCTCTGACCCAAAAGCCCGGACAAGGCCGACGCTGTTTTCGATCATTTTTATGGTCTTCTGCTCCTCGCCTTCGGGAGTAAGGATCTGGATCCTCCGATTCATTGATTCGGAAACATACAACATCCCGTTGGAGTCGACATCGATGGATTGGGGATACTGGAACTCACCGGGGCCCTGCCCTTGATTTCCGATCGTCGCCACATATGTCCCGCTAGCATCAAATTTCTGGATCCTGTGGTTCCCCGAATCCAGGACATAAATATGCCCCTCCTCATCAAAGGCCATCACTGTTGGCATGTAGAAGAGGATGTTGTCATCCGTAGATTCGATGTCACCGACGGTCTTTATGAATTCCAGAGATACTTTCGGCTCTTTCCCCCACATGCCTTCTTTCTCATTGTGGACAACACGAACGCCATCTATGGTTTCTGTCTTTTGGCTGAAGGAAAATGTCAAAGTGAAAGCTACAAGAAATACGACAACACCTATCAACCTCGTGATATTTCTCATTACCACTCCTCCTTTCTTATAAGTAAACGATAAAATTTGAAAAGCGTTGCACAATCCAAAAAAATTTCTTCCCAAAAGTGAACATATCATAAATCATCACACTCCAAGAGGATGGTCTTCATATTCCATATTTCTTTTTGAAAGTCAAACGGATGAGCTTTACATACTGAGGCATGGAGATCAGGTTTTCCTATCTAAAAACTAAAAAGATCTTTGTTTTGGGAATGAAAAAACCGGCGTTTTCCTAGAAAAAAATTACAATTTTACAATTTTTTGGCAATTTCTGCGAGCAATTCGTCCTTGTTGTATGGCTTCGCCATATAACTCCTTTTTTGCGAATAGATCAATTTGTCCTCATCCTCTTTGTTAAGAAGAGAGGTCATAAATATGATGGGGATATTTTCGGTGGTGGGATCTCGTTCGAGAGCCGAAGCAGTTTCTCCTCCATCCATCTCTGGCATCATGACATCTAGGATGATGAGGTGAGGATGCCAATGTTTTGCCACATCTATCGCATCCTTGCCATTCGTCGCCATCGAAACGGAATACCCTGAAGATGTCAGAGTATTCTGAAGCATTTTTAAGAAGATTTCATCATCGTCAACGATCAATATCCTTTTCTCATCCATACTCATTCTCCTTCACAAACGAGGGTAAATGAATACACCTGGGCACAACATAGAGATGCAGATGGCCTTCTTGGCAAAAAAATCCAACGGGAGAAAATGAGGGATTGAAGGAAACGTGTTTCCTCGAATGACAAGTTTATAGACTCTATCTGCAACACACCCTAACTGTAGGTTTAGTCGTTAGAACGGGAAATAAATTGAAAAAATTTCGCAGAAGAAACGATTGACTCTCCTACGTCTGAAGGATATATTTAGCCCAGATTGATACAGAGAGGAAATCAAGCATGAGGAAAAGCTTCATCCTACTGTTTTTTGTGTTGATGTGTATGTTGTCGGTGAATTCATTTTTTCTCAAAACATCACAGTCGAACCACTCCGCCTCTTCCCAAGATATCATAAATGATATCACAATCAATATGTTCGGCTCCCTGCGGGCAGAAGAAGACTTTTCTTTGATCATCGATGGCCACGGCATCCCTTTGGATTGGGTGGTCTACGGCAGCTATCCCTGGGTCGCTGCCGATCTGGAACTCACAAAACAGAATATCGAGGAGACCCATGCCCGCGGCTTAAAATACATACAGCACATCGCTATCGAAAGGATGTATTCTGACGGGGAAACACAGCTAGCGGATCGTAGACCTGAACTCAAAAAATATTGTATCATCGACATCGACGGGAAAAAATTTATCAACGATTTTGACGGAATCCCAGTCTACAATATGAACCTCAATGAAAAGGGCTGGGAAAAATTTATAAGGTCGGAGATCAAGGTGTCTATCGATGCTGGTGCGGATGGAATTTTACTGGATGAGATTCAAGCGCACACTTTGTATATCGGATTTGACAGCGGTGGAGTTTTCAATAAGGTTGATATGACAGGCTTTCGCAAATTCTTAAAAAAGGTCTATACAAATCAGGAGTTGTCTTCACGTTTTGGGATCAACAATATCGGGAGTTTTAATTATCGAAACTACCTCAACAACAATGGATACAATCACACGTGGCGGACAGCTCCCTGGGAGGCGCCGCTCTACAACGAGTTCAAGGTGTATGAGATTCAAGAAACTTTAAAAGTCCAGAAAAAAATGATCAACTGGGCTAAAAAATATGCGAAATCCAAATATAACCGTGATATCGTCTTTATGGGCAACACCTCAGACGGGATGGCTTACAGCCTGCCGTTTGAGGTGAACCTGGATGCCGCTTGGTGTGAGTATCCATACCTGTTTTACAATTATCCACCCCATAATAAAATCATTCCTTCGGCTAAACTGAAAGTGGACGATCGTTGGAAAAAGGGCCTTTACCTAACCCAAGTGCCCACCAATGCCGATCTTGTCGCGCGCGGAAATATACCGAACATTGTCAAGGTGTTTTGGGCAGAGGCATATGCGGCGAACGCTGAATGTAATGTGCCCTATGAAGTGCCGGCCTCAAGCACACACACCTATTCGCCTGACCTTACAGTCCTGGCACCATACTTTCAGTTTATCGATACATACCGTGAATACTACGGCAGTGATTGGAGCTGGAAGCCAAGGGTGGCGATTTTTCATCCGGTGACCTCTTATTTAGGACTTCCCGACAGTTATTTTGGGGCTGCGCTGGCACTTTTTGAAAGCGGTATCCAGTTTGATGTGGTATTTTGCGGTGACGGGCATATGATGAAGAACAATGTCACATTGGAGAAGTTAGAGAATTACCCTGTGATCATCTTATCGAACGCATACTCCATGACAAACAAGCAAATGAATCTGATCCTAAATTATATATCTAAAGGACATACAGTGATTGGTTGGGGAGGTATCGGGCCAGGTGACGAATTCAACAATTACGTTGAGAACCGACCGCGTGAATGGACGGCATTTTGGACTGAGGGTGCCCACAGGCATGGGAATGGTGTGTTTGTCAATGTCTCCAACGATTTTCCTGGAGAGCAGTATTTTAGAGACCGCAAGTTGGCTAAAAAAAATCTCATGATAAACGCCATCAAACCCTATGCCCCACCGGAAGTGACCTCCACAGCTCCGAAGGATGTCGACTTTCTGGTGTATGTGGACTCGGCCAACGAAAGACTCACGCTTCACATGATCAATTATCGCTACAACATCAAAATAGACCGCATTAAGGCCACGAAAAAGTTTTTTGTGACGATCTCCCTTCCGGAGGATTTTTCAGTAAAGGGGAAGAAGGCAAAATTGTATTCACCCGATCTGAACAATCCCAAAAAAATCAAGATCCAGAAAAAGAACGCAACAACGATCAGGCTCAAGATCCCTAAATTGGAGTACTATAATCTTCTCGTGATCGAATAAAAAAATTGTATCTCCTTCTGACCTCTATTTGGTAATTTCAGCCTATGAAGAGACACATCTGCCGATATGCCTCGGATCAAGGAGTACCGCACATTAGGACGGACCGGTTTTAAGGTCTCGGACCTTGGCATAATAATAAATGAAGGTAGTGGTGGAGCTGAGGAGACTTGAACTCCCGACCTCTTGACTGCCAGTCAAGCGTTC
>JAGLRY010000137.1 GCA_023135995.1 Candidatus Aminicenantota bacterium
CCATGTTTCCTTCCTGGATCAAATCGAGAAATTGGAGTCCACGGTTACTATATTTTTTGGCAATCGACACCACCAGCCTAAGGTTTGCGGCGACAAGCTCTTTTTTCGCCTGATCGCTGATTTTTTTGCCAGCGGTTATGGACCGCAGAGTTCTTCGCAATCCTTGAGAATCGAGAGCGATCTCCTTTTGATAGCTCCGCATGATCTTGTTGATCTCATTGATCTTTTTCTTGTATTCTGCCTCTTTCTTGATGCTTCTGGTGTGGCTCATTGAGACATTTAAGTCCTCTTTGGCTTCCTCTAACTCATTGATGATCTTCAGTCTATTTCGGAGCTCTACGATGATGATCTCCCGGTGGAGGGGGCGGATGTTGAGCTCTCGGATGAGCCGGCTGATTTCAACGATATATCGTCCTCTCGCGAGAGTATATTTTTTTAGATTGGGTATTTTTTTCAGTTCGCCGCTGATTTCACGGATTTCCTTGACCTTATCCAGGATCTGTTTTTTCTTGATCTCATATTTTTCTTCGGAAAGATCTTCTTCGGTAAAGTCAAACATATCTTGCAGGACATCTGGGTCTTCGTCCACCCTGTCCTCGAGAGAGAGAACTTCGTTGAGCACAAGCCGTGTTTTTGACAGAGCTTTAATTATGGCTTTTTCTCCCCTCTCTATCTCTTTTGCAATGGCGATTTCTCCCTCCCGGGTCAAGAGAGAAATGTTGCCCATCTCCCTGAGGTAGAGCTTCACAGGATCGGTTGTGCGCTCCAGTCCCTCGAGGGAAACGATATTACTTTTTCTTCTTTTGGGGACGACTTCCCTCTTCTTATCGAGGATTTTAATTCCATAGTCATCCATCGAGTTGAGAAATTCATCAAAAACTTGTTGACTATCAGAGTCATCCCGGAAAGCTTTGTCGATTTCGGCGAACAGCAAATACCCTTGCTTTCTTCCCTTGGATATCAGCTGATGGATTTCGTTTTTTTGATCGTCACTATCTGATGGCAATGTTGACTCCTCTTTTCCTATAAGTAACCTGGATTATTCACGAGTCGAGGCCAACCCACCCCACCCTAACAATAAGGTGGAGGAAGCGGCCCATGAAGCTGTAGATGGCTACTGCGAATGGGCTGCAACGAAACAGACGCGGTAAGATCGGCTCGCCCGAAGGGTAAAGAATGCCGACATAAAAAGGGAAAAATGTATAAGATATGTGTTTAATATCCTGCTTCAGCAAGTCCATTGTAACTGGCACATATGAAAAGAGATAGATATTGGTGTCGGCATAATTTATGAATAATTCAGGATAATCTAGGTCCAATCCTTTAAACATTAAAATTAGAGCTCCTGATTCTGCAGGCGTAAAAGCTGCATTTTTACATCTTGCAATTTTTTCATGATTAAAAGAGCTTTTTTTATTTCATTTGCTTTTTCGAGTCTAGATATTTCGTGTTTTAATCCCAGGGACTCGTTTTCAAGGGAAAACTGTCGGAGCGCCCGTACACATTCCATAGCTTCTTCAACACTTGGCTCTTGCTCTTCCTCCTGTAAAATTTTCGCCAGGGAGCTAAAGAGGCTTTTATCAATTTTTTCTCGTATATTTAGGATATTGAAATCTACTCTGTTATTAATAAAATCCAACATTATCAGAAAAATGGATTCACTTTGTAGACCTGTGAAATCTTCCTTTTTCATAGCCTTTATTACAGTTGGTACAATATTACTGTCATGGAATAGGATCTGCAGTAGGCGTTTTTCAGCAATTAGAAAAACGGTTTGTACTTCCTTATTATCTTCTTCTTTGGTTTTAGTCTTGATCATAAAACGCAGAACGTCCTCTTTTAAATTGAGCTCCTCACTTAGTTTTTTAAGATATTCGCTTTGGATGATGGAGTTGGGTATTTTAAAGATCTCGTTTACTATGTATTTCGCGACTCTATTTTTTTGCTCAGGACTCCCTTTTTTCTTTTCTCGTACGTAAGTATCAACTAGAAAGTTGAATCCTGATTTGCTCTCCTGGAGTTTTTTTAAAAAATCTTTGGGCCCATATTTCCTTATAAAACTATCCGGATCGTACCCCTTGGGCAATGTCAACACACTGATTTCAACACCTTGTTCGAAACACAAAGAGATGGCACGGAGAGAGGCTTTTATTCCGGCCGCATCTGCATCGTAGCTAACGATCACTCTCGATTCAAACCGGGATGCTTGCATGACCTGTTCGGATGTCAGGCTGGTCCCTAGAGAGGCCGCAACATTCGGTATGCCAGATTGGAGCAGGGCAAGGAGATCTGTGTATCCCTCGACAAGGATGATCTCTCTCTGTTCGCGGACGGCGTCCTTTGTGAAATTCCAGCCATAGAGAAGTTTTCCCTTCGTGTATATCGGTGTATCAGGGGAGTTGAGGTACTTGGGATCCTGGTCGATTATGGTCCGTCCTCCAAAAGCGACCACTTTACCTGTCGGAGTGAAGATGGGGAATATGATCCTTCCCCTGAATCGGTCGTAATGTCCTTCCTTTTTTGCTCTCCGAAGGACCAGGCCGGCTTTCTCCAGGAGGCTAGGGGATATGTCTTTTCTTTGGAAAAAACTGAGCAGAGCATCCCATGAGTTGAGCGCGTAACCGATTTTAAGCTTCTGGATGAGCTCCTCGGAGATTTCTCTTTTGCGGAGATACTCCTGGGCGTTTTCACCCTCTTTTGTGTTAAAAAGGTTTTTTCTGAAGAAGGCTAAGCTGTCTTCGCTGATCTTGGTGAGTTTTTCCTCTAATTTTGCCAATTGGGGCGAGAATTTCCTCTTTTCTGGAAGTACGATGTTGTACTTTTCGGCCAAGAATCGCAGAGCTTCCGGGAAGCTCAAGTTTTCTTTTTCCATGACAAGGGTGAAAAGATCCCCACCAATGTTGCATCCAAAACAGTGGAAGAGTTGTTTGTCCTCATCAACGGTGAACGAGGGGGTTTTTTCAGAGTGAAAGGGGCAGAGTCCCAAGTGTTTTTTGCCCCTTCGCCTTAGTGTCGTGTACTGGGAAGCGACATCGACAATGCTTGCCGTATTCTTGATTTGATCTATAACATCCATAGTGCGTCGAGATAGACTTCTAATCCGAAATTAACTAGTAAAATATAGGGTTGACAGTGCTCATTGTCAAGCTCTCTATATGAATTATTAATAAAAGCTGCTAACAAATTTATATTAAAAGACTTATACTAAAAAAAAGATCCAATATCTATTGTTAGCATCTTTTACCCTTCGGGCGAGCCGATCTCACTACAAATCCTTCGTTGTAGCCCACTCGCGGTAGACATCTACAGCTTCGTGGGCCACTACCTCGCCTTTGCAGCAATCTCAACTCG
>JAGLRY010000138.1 GCA_023135995.1 Candidatus Aminicenantota bacterium
ACACTTCAATCGATCAAATGGAAAAATTGTTTCGCAAACTGTTCGACATTCGTGAGGGCGAAGCGACTGTCGCCACATTGATGTTCTTTTACGTATTCCTGATCATCGCATCCCTGTCTGTTCTTAAGCCCGTCCGAAACTCTCTATTTCTTATCAGGTTCGGCAACGAGAAACTTCCTTTTGTTTATGTGCTGGTTGCGCTCTTTTCAGCCCTCGTTGCGGTTTTTTATTTGAGGTATTCTAAGAAAGTCAGGCTCAACCGGCTCATCCAGATCACGCTTTTTATCGCTGTCGCCACCCTCCTGGCATTCTGGTCTTTACTCTATTCCGGTTACGAGAGCGCCTGGTTCCTCTACGCCTTTTACATTTGGGTGGCAATATTTGGAGTTATCACCGGCACTCAATTCTGGCTTCTGGCCAATGAAATTTACAATGCCAGGGAAGCAAAACGTCTATTCGGTCTAATCGGCGCCGGAGCCATATCCGGGGGGATTTTTGGCGGGTATCTGACGAGTTACCTGGCCCCACGGTTCAGCACAGAAAACATGATTTTTTTCTGTATTGGATTCCTGATGCTCTGTCAAATTTTCGTCTGGTCGATCTGGAAAAAAACAAAACACATCACTTACACCCAAAAAACCTCCCGGCAGAAACAGGTGTCTCAGGCCCGGGCTCAAGAAAATCCCGTCAAATTGATCTTCAGCTCCCGGCATCTGGCTTATCTCGCCGGAATCATCGGCGTGGGCGTGATCGTGGCCAACCTCGCCGATTACCAGTTCCTGACCATCGCATCCCAAGCAAAACCAGAAGCGGATAGCCTGACAGCTTTCTTTGGATTATGGATGTCCAACCTGAACATTCTCTCGTTGATCATACAATTGTTCTTCACCGGAAGAATCCTCAAACATCTCGGCGTGACCACCTCTCTGCTTTTTCTTCCCTTTGCTCTTATGATAGGAGCCGTGGCGGTTCTCATAAACCCGATTCTTTGGTCGGCAATACTGATCAAGATGGGAGACGGGGGATTCAAACATTCCATCAACAAAGCTAGCACTGAATTGCTGGCTATTCCCATCCCTACAGAGATCAAAAACAGAACCAAGTCTTTCATCGATGTCTTTGTCAAGAATGCAGCCAAGGGTGTGGGAGGCGTTCTTTTGATCACCCTGATCATCGGTTTAGGACTTTCTGTTCAACACGTCAGCCTGATCATTATCGCTCTGATTGTTGTGTGGGCGTTCCTGATCTTTCGCATGAAAGATGAGTATGTGAATTCTTTCCGGATGGCGATCGAGAAACGATCGATCAATCTCGAAGATCAATCGTTGAACCTGGATGATGCCGCCGTTTTCAAGAGTTTCATTAAAGTGTTGGACGGCAAAAGCGAGCGACAGATCCTGTATGTGTTGGATATGCTGGAAGATGTCAAGAACAAAGATCTTTTGCCTTACCTCGAAAAACTCATTAAATTCCCCTCCAACGAGGTCAAATCTTCGGTTCTGAAAATGGCACTCGAATATGAGGACCTCGACTTGTCGAGTGAAGCCCAAAACCTGGTGTACAGTGACAACCTAACCGTCCAGGCTCAGGCCATACGATACATCTGCAAGACCTCAGACGATTCGGCATCGACTTTGAGAGAATTTCTTAAACAGAATAACTACAGGATTCAACTGGCCGCAACTATATCCGCTGCCCTGGAGTGGAAGGAGAACAAAAATTTTAGACGTGATATCGACCTGAAAGAACTCATCAAAAACATGCTGGATGAGCTCCAGGAAAAAGCTGCAAACGAAAATGAGAGACGTTTCATAAAGATCAACACAGCCAAAGCCATCGGGCAGGCCAAAAATCCAGATCTCTATCCCTTCCTTCACGACTTTGTCAACGACGAATCCACGGATGTGAAACAAGCCGCTATCACAAGCATAGGCAGAGCTTCAGACAAAGAATTTATCCCGGTGTTGATCACACACCTCAACACCAGACATCTCCGTAAACACGTTCGAGAGGCACTGGTTGTCTTTGGCGAAGACATCATCACAAAATTAACGGAAATCCTTGAAAATCCCAATGAGGATAGAGGGAGAAGAATGGCCACCCCAAAGGTGATGGCTATGATCGGCTCGCAAAAATCGGTCAACACCCTGATGCGCAACCTGAACATCATGGATCTCCTTTTACGTTACGAGATCATAAAGGCCCTCAATAAACTCAGAGTCAAATTCCCCACCTTGAAATTCGATCCGCATGTCACCCAGTCGAGAGTCCTCGATGAGATAACGCTCTACAAAAGCACACTCCGCGCATGGCTCAAACAGAACGAACTGCTCTTGACCGCTCAACAAAAAAACGGCAAAAAAATCCTCTCAGACCAAGATAAAAAGGCGAGACTCCTCCTTGTATTCGCACTCGAAGAGAAACTGGACAAAAACCTGGAGAGGATCTTCCGCCTCCTAGGAATGAAATACTCGCCCAAGGATATGATCGACGCTTACCTGGGACTCATGAGCCAGACGGCGAAGCTCAAAGCGATCGCTATAGAATTCCTGGATAATATCCTCGAGACACGGCTAAAGAGGATCCTCATCCCGATCGTTGAGGCAGGCCGTCCGGAACTGTTGTCAGAGAGCAGATCTCGGCAGGCGAAGGGAGCAAAAACCGATGAGCTAGAATCCATCCAATCCCTGTTGTTGAGCCATGACAACTGGCTCAAGGCATGTACGATCTATCTTATTACGACCTTGGACTACAGAGAGTTTTTCGACTTCATCCAGGAGCTCATCCATTTTGGCGATCCCATCGTCATCGAGACGGCACAACTGTGTTTGCGTCGCTTGAGTTCCCAGCCGGATTTGACGACAGAAGGAAAAGTGTGATAATTTCACAAGAAGTATAAAGTGCGTTTTTAACAATGCTAACAACAGTCGAAAAAGTCCTCTTACTTCAAGATGTGGATATCTTCGAACACACGTCTACTGAAGACCTATCTTATATCGCCGCCATCGCCGAAGAGATCGAGTGCCAAACCGATGATGTTATTTATAAGGAAGATGAGATCCCAGATTCGATGTATGCAGTGATCGAAGGCAAAGTGAGGTTGACCCGTGGGGAAAAAGAAGTAATGGTGGCCGGGAAAATGGAGGCATTCGGGACTTGGGCTCTGTTCGACGATGAGCCGCGTGTGGCAACGGCCACGGCACTCGAAGCGTCTCAGCTTCTCCGCATCGACAAAGAAGAATTCATCGACCTTTTGGCCGATCATGTGGCGATCACCCAAAGTATCCTGAAGACTATGGCCAAAAGATTGAGAAGGCTAATAACGAGAATTTACAAGTAAAATCCGTGCAACAGAGCGAATCCTGAGGAGGAAAAATGGAAAGCTCAGAACAAGAATCAACCATTGTGCTCGTGGACGATGAAGATATGGTTTTGACAAGCCTCAACTCTTTTTTAACTCTGGAAACAGACTATGATGTCAAGACTTTTGTTTCTGTGAAAGAGGCACTGGAATACATCAAAACAGGAAGAGTGGACCTGGTGGTTTCCGACTATCTCATGCCCGAGATGGACGGCATCTCCTTCCTGGCCAAAGTCCGTGAGATCAAACCTGAAGTGCCGCGGATCATCCTTACGGGATATGCCGATAAGGAGAATGCCATCAAAGCCATAAATAATGTGGGACTCTTCCAATACATCGAAAAACCCTGGGACAACGATGACCTGCTCATCATACTGCGCAATGGCCTGGAAAAGCAGAAATTGATGACCCGGCTGAACGAAAAGATCAAAGAGATCAATAACGCCTACAAAGAGCTCCAGGATCTACAGAACGAGATCGTAAAGACATTTGTTTGAGTCAAGATATCCCCAGGACGTCTTGATAGAAAAACTCCTATGCTTGAATACATTGACCTGACAAAAACAATCAATAAATCAGAGTATAAGCCTGCCGCCACAAAACTCGAACGAAAACTGGGAGCCTTGCAGAGAGATGTGCAAAAGCACCAGATCCCCCTCATTTTCCTCTTTGAGGGCTGGGACGCTGCCGGAAAAGGGACTCTTATCAACAGGCTTGCACTCGCCCTCGATCCACGAGGCTTTAAAGTGTACCCAGTCCTTCCTCCCAATGAAGAAGAACACCTGAGACCCTTCTTGTGGCGGTTTTGGAGAAAACTTCCAGAAAGAGGAGGTATCGCCATTTTTGACCGGAGCTGGAGTGGCCGGCTCATCGAAGAGAGGGTGGAAAAAACCATTAAAGGCAAAATCCTGCTCAGAGCTTATAACGAGATCAATTCCTTCGAGAGGCAATTGACTAATGACGGATATCTGATCTTGAAGTTTTTCCTCCACATAAGCAAAAAAGAGCAGAAAAGACGCTTCAAAGACTTTGCCGACACTCCCGCCACACAATGGAGAGTCACAGAAAGAGACTGGGAACATCACAAACAGTACGAGAAATTCATACAGTATTATGAGGAGATGTTGACAAAAACGGACACGGAGATCGCTCCCTGGAATATTGTGGGAGCACACGACAGGCGCCTTGCGACACTCCAGATCTTCAAGACAGCTGTGGAATCCATCCAGAAAAAAATCTCTGACGCATCCCATAAAAAGAATGCCAAAGCAGCAAAAAAATCCTCTATCCCAATCCTGCCAAAACTCCAGAAATCCATTCTCGACCGCATAGACTTATCGCTATCGTTGAGCAGGGAGCAGTATGAAGCGGACCTGAAGAAATACCAGGAGCGAATGCGGGAAATAGAGCACGAGGTTTACAGAAAACGAATTCCTGTTGTGATCGTTTACGAAGGATGGGATGCCTCCGGAAAAGGAGGAAACATCAAGCGTTTGGTCCAGAGGATGGATCCTCGAGGCTACGAGGTTATTCCGATCGGCACACCCACAGAAAGCGAGCTCAAGCACCACTATTTATGGCGGTTTAGAAAACACTTCCCGAAAGCGGGACATGTCGTCATCTTTGACAGGTCGTGGTACGGGAGAGTCATGGTCGAACGGATTGAGGGCTTTTGCACCGAGGAAGAATGGAGGAGGGCCTATTCGGAGATCAACGAGATGGAAGAGCACTGGGCCAATTTTGGGGCCGTGATCGTCAAATTCTGGGTTCACATCAGCAAGGAAGAACAGTTGAAGCGGTTTGAATCCAGGGAATCCCTCGTTTACAAAAGATGGAAGATCACAAAAGAGGACTGGCGAAATAGGGAAAAATGGAGCCTGTATAAGGATGCCGTCGACGAGATACTTTTCAGGACGAGCACACGTTATGCCCCATGGACGGTTATCGAAGGCAACTCAAAATTGTATGCCCGGATAAAGGCTTTAAAAACAGTGATACAATCCGTTGAAAAACATCTGTGATAAAATAGACTAGATTAATCCTCAGACTAACTATTTCATAACGGCCAGGAAGTCCAACCATCTCTGCTCGAACTCTGCCAGCTGCTTCATCTTGTCGTCTACAAGACTCTTCTTGTATTTGACATAGGAGTTCCGGTCAAAAAAGGACTTTCCTGCATAGCTGAGCAGAAATCCGTCCAAAAACAAAAAAGACACGTCATCATCATGCCAACGGCCGAGCGCTTGATGGACTTTCCTCAGAGTCTCGTTCAATTGTGTCCATATGTTCTTTGGAGGGAAACATGTCTGAAGTACTTCCAGTGTATACCGCGTTTCCTTGGATAAGATCCGGATAGCATGGTAATCGTCCTCGACAAAATTCTCCTTCTCTTTGAATTTGATCAACTCTTCGATCTGTGCGTTGAACCGCTCCTCAGATTTAAATTGGATGTATTCGGTAGAAATAAAGGAGAGAACGTTCTGGATCAAAGTCCAGTTTGACTGGAAAACTTTGAGATCGAATTTTTTTTTGGCAAAATCGGCAAATCGCTTTCTCTCTTCCGTCTCCTTCTGTTTCAGAAAGTTGTAATACTCGCTCATCTCGAGATCCAATTCAGTCACCCATCGCCTTATCAATTCTTGTTGCACATGGATATCCCGGATTTTGCCCGATGCTTTGAACAATCTCCGTATGGGTTTTAAGTTTTGCTTGGCCTGGAAAACGGGATTTATCCACTCGATCAGATTGAAATAGGCACGCAGCCGCTTGATCCCCACTCGCATATCGTGGACCCCCTCCACATCGGCAAACCGGACGGCAAGATTATAGTTCTCTTCGACGATCCTCTGAAGATTTCCATAATATGTCCAAAGACATTCAGGGTACATCACCCTCTCCTCTATCATTGGCCGCAAATATCATGAGTGGATCCTCTTTAAGTAATTATAAATATTCACTTGAGCTCTATTTTTCTTAGAGGAATGTTCAAGAAAATTGTGAATCGTTCCATCACTGTGTGATCGCGCCTTGACATTGTCTTTCCATTGATAGTCCAAAAAGGTGCGAAGTTCTTCTTGAATATCCTTATCATATATCGGGCAGGTGACCTCAACGCGCCGGTCTAGATTCCGCGACATGATATCCGCTGAAGAAATATAGATCTTTTCGTCTCCCCCGTTTGCAAACACAAAGATCCGCGTGTGTTCAAGATATCTGTCCACGATACGGATGGCCTCGATGTTCTCACTCATCCCCGGGACTCCAGGGACCAGGGAGAACATCCCTCTCACATTCAGATGGATCTTGACACCCGCTTGACTTGCCCGGTACAACCAGTCGATGATCTCAGCATCCACAAGGTTATTCAACTTCAGCCTGATATAGGCCTCCTTGCCCTCTTCTGCATATTTGATCTCATTTTTAATAAATCTCAATATCTTTTTCCGCATCTGGAAGGGGGAGACAATAAGATGATGAAAAGTGGTGTCCTTGTAGTTGTCGGCATAGAATTCAAAAATTTTTGCAACTTCATTGGTCAACCGTCTGTCCGTGGTAAAAAGGCTGTGGTCACTGTAGACCTTTGCCGTATCCTCGTTGAGGTTTCCTGTGCCGATGATCGCACACCTTCTGATCCCACTTTTTACTCTGCGGTTGATCAAGCAGAGCTTGGTGTGGACCTTGAGACCCGGCACACCATAGATGACCCTGGCTCCCTCTTCCTGCAACCTGTTGGCCCAGTAAATATTGGCTTCTTCATCAAACCTTGCCTGTAATTCCATGACAACAAAAACAGACTTGCCGTTATTAACGGCATTGATAAGAGCATTCACGACAGCCGAATTTTTTGCGACCCTATACAGCGTCGCCTTGATAGAGCTGACTTTAGGATCAATCGCGGCCTCCCGCAATAGATCGATGACCGGGTGAAAAGACTGGTAGGGGAAATGCAGCATCACATCCTTTTTGGATAGAATCTTGAAAAGGCTTTTTTTATGACTCAACTCATTATGAGGTAATGATTTGACAGGTTTGTAATTCAGGCGCTTTAGCCCCATATCGGGAAAATTTATAAAATCCTTGAAGTTGTGGTATTTCGATCCAGGGATGATCGTATCATCTTTGGTCAGGGGTAGCTTTCGTGTCAGGAAAACAAGAAGAGGCTCGGGCATGCTGGAATCATAGATGAACCTGACCGGCAGCCCTCCTTTCCTCATCTTCAAGCTCCTTGAGACTTTTTTTATGTAGCTCTGTGTCAGATCATCATCGATATCCAGCTCTGCATCCCGCGTAACCTTGATCGTATACGCTTCGAATGTGTCAAAAGGGAGGAAGGAGAATATCTTCTCCAATCCAAAACGGATCACATCGTCCAGAAGAATGATATATTTTTTATTCTTGATCCTCGGAAGGATAATGAACCTGGAGAGAACATCTGTGGGCACTTCGATGATCGCATATTTAGATTTCTGTTCAGTCCCTTTTTTGGAAAGATGAATAGCCAGATAGATGGTCTGGTCTTTCAATTCGGGGAATTTTTCCACTTGGTCCACCATGACCGGGACCAGTTTAGGCCGGACTTCCTGGTCGAAATACGCTTCGACAAATCCCGTCTGTTCTTCGCTGAGCTGTTTTTCGTCTATGATAAAAATGTTTTTTGCTGCCATCTCTTTCAACAGCTGTTGGTATAGCCTATCGAAACGCTTATGCTGACGAAGGACAGTTTTCTGAACCTGTTTCACGACTTTTGCGGGGTCGTGTCCAGTCAGTTTTTTGGCCTTCTTCCCCAACCTCCGAAGCCTGTTCAGTGTTGCCACACGAACCCTGAAGAACTCATCCAGATTGGATGAAAAAATCCCCAAGAATTTTATCCGCTCCATAAGGGGAACAGTCGGGTCTGCCGCTTCCAACAAGACACGCTCATTGAAGGTGAGCCAACTCAGCTCTTTGCTGATGTGTTTTTTCACCTCCACTGGAATCTCCCCTATTGTTTAAACCAAAGAAACGGCCAATTCCTGTCTATCGGACATCCTTTATTTTGCTTTTGTACTGACAGGTCTTTTAGGAGCAGCTGTTTTTCTGGAGGCTGTTCCTTTTGGTCTGGCTGCTTGTGTTTGAGCTGGCTTTGGAGCTGCTTTCGCTGCGGGTTTCACCGCTGGTTTTGTGGCCTTGGGTTTCGCGGGAGGCTTCGGCTTTGCTTGTGGTTTCGGTTTAGCGACTTTCTCTGCGGCCGAAGCTTTTTTTTCTTCTTTTATCGTGTAGGCTTTAAGGATCTTGACAAAATCTTTAGTGATCTTATCACTCGCCTTGTCCACTTGTTTCTTCAGTTTTTTTGCCGACTTTGTATCAACCTTATCCAATATTTCTTGAGTTTTCTTGGCAAGCTCACCCCTCAACTCCTCTTCCAGTCGTTTCATTGTCTTTGCCACGCGTTTGGGATACTCAAAAAACTCCAGTTTCCCGGATCCTTTCGAAACATCTTTCCAACTGTTTTTCTGGAACTGAATGCCAACGATACCGGTCTTTGGAATGTCTTGATCGAATCCTCTGACCAAATGGGAGGCGAAATCCGGAAAGGCAGGATTGTGACCGAAGAGCATGATCGATTTGTACTTGTCATCGACCTGACGGACCAAATAGAGAAGAGCTTCCGGACTCATCTCGTTATAAAGGGCGTCCTTCACCATGATCTCATGTGTCGGATAAGCCAAATTCCGCGCAAAAAGATGGGCCGTCTCAAGAGCTCTGTTGGCTGTGCTCGATATCATAAGGTCCGGCATAACGCCTTCCTTTTTGAGTTTCTTGGCCATCCTCATGGATTTTTTCTCCCCTGCTTTGACCAATGTCCTCTGGAAATCGGGCAGGTTCGCCTTTCTGGTCACTGCCTTGGAATGTCTTACTAAAAATAGTGTTTTCATCGTCCTGGTCCTCCGTTACGATCAATCAAAGGTATACATATTTATAAGTGAATCCCATTCTCATCGCTTAATATATATGTACTCTCTTAAGATTGTGTTAATTTTGCGCAAAAAAACGGAAAAAATCAAGACAAACATGCGCTTGTGATATAATGACCAAGCAAGGACTTAGAATGTCGCCCTTCGAGATCGAGCGCAAGTTTATTGTGAGAGAAACTCCAAAAAACGTAGAAACTTATCCCGCTGTAGAGATTTTGCAGGGCTACCTGGCGGTGTCAGATGATGGCACAGAGATCAGGTTGCGCCACATAGGACAAGCCTATATCCTGACTGTCAAAAGCGGGAAAGGGATAAGGAGGCACGAAAGCGAGATAGAGTTATCCAGAGAGCAGTTCGAACGGCTTTGGCCAATGACGGAGGGAAAGCGAGTCGAGAAGAAACGGTATAAAATCGCGAAAAGCGGCTTCACCATTGAACTCGATATCTATCGCAGCACCTTGGAAGGCTTAAAGACTGCAGAGGTGGAGTTTAAAACCCAAGATGAAGCCGACTCCTTCACGCCCCCCTCATGGCTGGACAAAGACGTTACTCTGGACGAAAGGTACAAAAACAAAAACCTCGCTCTGTATGGGCTTCCTGAAGACTTTGAGAAGACGTAGCCTGGATTATTCAGGCTAAATATTGATAGGCCAAATGAACGATACCGACTGGATATACAACCAATCCGGAGTGATCCCCTTTCGTTTAGAGAAGGGCAAGGTACAAATATTGCTCGTCACATCCAGGAGCCGTAAAAGGTGGGTCATTCCCAAAGGAATCATCGAGCCCGACCTTTCCCCCCAAGAATCAGCTCAAAAAGAGGCCTATGAAGAGGCAGGAGTTTCTGGAAAGATCTGCGGGGAGGCAGTCGGCACGTACACCTACAATAAGTGGGGAGGCACATGTACTGTAAAGGTCTTTCTTCTCGAAGTGGAGAAAACCTTAGAGGACTGGTCCGAATCTTATTTCCGAACACGGGAGTGGATGAGTGTGGAAGAGGCTGTCAAACGTGTCGATGAGACAGAACTCAAAGAAATCATCAGAGATTTCATCCCGAAATAGCATGAGGGGATGAATTGAGCGACATCGGAAGATTCAACAATAATATCTGATTGGGGAGAAAACATCTCCTAGTGATTTACATCTCGAGTTTAGTGAAGATCTCTGTGTTGATCTCATGGATGGGTGTCTTTTTATCCACGATCGTAATGGTGATCTCTTTTTCAAGCGTTTCAGGCGGCAGGCAGGTCTGATCATTACAGGGCTGGTAGGTGAACTGGAGAGGGATCGTGTGCTTTCCAAGAGCGATGTCCTCTGGAATGGGGATGACTCCTCCTATGAGGATCTCTCCCTCAAACACAGATACCGGCCTTTCTGAGAATTCGAGGAATAAAGAGAGAGCCTCGGGATACTTGAACTCAGAGAATGAAAAAGAGCTCTCAGTTGGAATATTCACGTTCGTTGCCACCAAAAATTCCTCGGCGGGGACGTTGGAATTGATGTGCCAGGTGCCCAGGATATACACCCGGAGAGCGATCTTGAAATCCATTCCAGAGTGGATCTGATCATAAGACTTAAAAATCTGTATCTTGACAATGTCTTCTTCTGTACTGAATTGGGATTCTCCAGTGAGACTCCCCAAAGAAAACAGGATAATCAGCAAGATTTGCATAAGGGTTCTCTTCATTTTGATCTCCTTTCGTCATTTTGCCTATTCAGAAAAAAAATTCAACTCCCTTTATTTTCCAGAGCACGAAAACAGCAACTCCGTGTTATTCACAAGCCGAGGTCGCCGCAGTTGCAAGGTAGGGGCCCATTTTTTATGAATAGCACGGATTAAAAGTGCAACTTTATTGGTTAAATTTCGTCTATATAAGTGATGGGGATGGAAATTTAAGGTAGGTGGGCAATGAAGTTTATCACAAAAGTCGGAATTCTCATCATCGCCGTCGCTCTTTCCTTCCTCGAGTTCAACTGGATGGTTTGCTGCTCCGGATGTGTGGATGTCATCAGACAAAAGCCACAGACAAATTTCGTGATCGTGGTGTACGCAGACAACAACCTCGAGCAAACAGACATCTCACACACACAATTGTAAGATCCACTTCTGCATATGATGCGCCAGTGATAATAGAAACAACCCCGTAAGCACATATTGAGCAACAGTGTCAAAAAGTTTAGGACTTTCGATGTGACGAAAGTTACATATTCCGTCTGTACTGCCCCCCCACTTCATACAACGCCTGAGTGACCTGACCGAGAGAACAGACTCTGACCGTATCCATGAGCTCTGCAAAGATGTTCTCCCCGGAAAGAGCGACCTTCTGGAGGCGCTCAAGAGCCGCTGGCGCCTCTTTTGTGTTTCGAGTCTGAAAGTCAGCGAGGCGTTTGAGTTGTGATTCGATCTCTTCTTTTGTGGCTCTCGCCAGCGGAATGCCTGCAAAACCTTCTTGTGACTCATCCGGATCCCTGAACGTATTGACTCCGATGATGGGGAGATCTCCGGTGTGTTTCAGCATCTCATAATGCATCGATTCTTCCTGGATCTTGCTCCGTTGAAACCCTGTTTCCATTGCGCCCAAAACACCTCCGCGCTCGGAGATCCTATCGAATTCAAAGAGCACGGCCGCTTCCACGAGGTTCGTTAGTTCGTCGACGATGAAACTTCCCTGGTTCATGTTTTCGTTCTTGGCCAACCCCCATTCCCGATTGATGATGAGCTGAATAGCCAGAGCCCGTCGCACAGACTCTTGCGTCGGCGTTGTGATGGCCTCATCGTAGGCATTGGTGTGAAGGCTGTTGCAGTTGTCGTAGATGGCACACAAAGCCTGGAGTGTTGTCCGGATATCGTTGAACTGGATCTCCTGGCTGTGGAGCGATCGCCCCGATGTCTGGATGTGGTATTTCAGCATCTGCGACCGCTTAGACGCCCCGTACTTATCGCGCATGGCGATGGCCCAAATTCGCCGGGCCACGCGTCCGATGACCGTGTATTCAGGGTCCATTCCGTTCGAAAAGAAAAACGAGAGGTTGGGGCCAAAACTGTCCAGAGGCATGCCGCGGGAGAGATAGTACTCGACGTATGTAAATCCGTTGGACAGAGTCAGAGCGAGCTGCGTGATCGGATTGGCGCCCGCTTCGGCAATGTGATAGCCGGAGATGGAAACCGAATAGAAGTTCCGCACGTCGTTCCGGACAAAATACTCCTGGATGTCTCCCATCATCCTCAGGGCAAACTCGATGGAGAAGATACATGTGTTTTGCCCCTGGTCCTCCTTGAGGATGTCGGCCTGAACAGTCCCTCTCACGCTGGATAGCACAGCCGCTTGGATATTCTCATACGCTTCTTTCGTGGGCTCTTTTCCATGTTCGGCGACAAAAGCATCCACTTTCTGGTCGATGGCCGCGTTCAGGAACATGGCCAGGATGATGGGAGCAGGTCCGTTTATGGTCATGGAAACAGAGGTGTTGGGAGCGCTAAGGTCGAACCCTCCATAGAGAACCTTCATATCATCCTGAGTACAGATGCTCACACCAGAGGTCCCCACCTTGCCGTAGATGTCCGGACGCCTATCCGGGTCGCATCCATACAGAGTGACCGAATCAAAGGCTGTGGACAAGCGCTTGGCCTCATAGCTGGCAGAGAGGAGTTTGAATCTTCTGTTCGTACGGGCTGGATCTCCTTCGCCGGCAAACATCCGCGTGGGGTCCTCCCATGCTCTCTTCAGAGGAAAGACTCCTGCAGTAAATGGAAAAAATCCGGGGATGTTTTCTCTTCTCAAATACCTGTAAATCTCGCCAGGATCTTTGAATGTTGGCAGGGATATCTTCGGGATCTTCCGATGAGCCAGAGACTCCGTGTACAGGAGCTGTTTGATCTCACGCCCCCTCACTTTATAGACAAGCTCATCCTCTGAGTAAGTTTTTCGTATCTCATCCCATTCGGAAAGAAGGCTTTTCGTGTCCTCGTTGACATCTTTCTCAGCCCTTGCGACTTCCTCTTTCATTTGAGAAAGGAGCTCCTGATGACTGCCCTCCATCGATTTCCCATCGATCGCCTTTGCGCTTTCTCTGAGATGCCAGACGCGTCGCACGGCCTCCGCCTGTTCTTCAGTCTGCTTATGGTAGTGCCGCACTGTTTCGGTGATCTCAGCAAGGTATCGGATTCTTTCTGGAGGGATGATGATGGTCTTGGATGTAGAGGTTTTTGTGTCAGTTTGTGGAAAATGGGATTCAAAGCTTACGCCCGTTTTCTCGCGCACAGAAACCAGGATCTTATGATAGAGAGCGGTCACCCCGTCGTCGTTGAATTTGGAGGCGATCGTCCCATAAACAGGCATGTCTTCCAGTTCTTTGTCATAGGCGTCTCTGTTCCGCTGGACCTGCTTCTGCACGTCCCGGACCGCATCCTCCCCCCCGCGTTTTTCATACTTGTTGACAACCACGACATTCGCATAATCTAGCATATCGATCTTTTCGAGCTGAGTGGCAGCGCCGAATTCACTCGTCATGACGTAGAGCGAAAGGTCTGCCAGGTCGACGATCTGGGAATCCCCCTGCCCGATTCCCGCTGTCTCGACAAAGATGAGGTCAAAACCAGCCGCTTTGAGGACCAGGAGAGTTTCGGGCAGCGCATCAGGCACTTCCATGTGTGATTTCCGTGTGGCTAAGGAGCGCATATAGACTCTGGGCGATCCGATGGCATTCATTCGGATCCTGTCACCGAGAAGGGCTCCTCCACTTCTTCGTCTTGAAGGATCGCAACTTACGATGGCGATGCGGACATCCTCGATATCCCGGAGCAGGCGCAAGACGATCTCGTCGGTCAACGACGATTTGCCTGCCCCTCCGGTTCCTGTGATCCCGATAACGGGGATCGCTTTCTCGCCACGCTTATTTGACAGTTCATCTCGGAGCTTGCCGATCCTGCCATCATCCTGAGCCTTTGCCAGCTCAACAGCAGTGATCAGCCTTGCGATCAAAAGCTTGTTATCGGAAGAGAGGCTCTTCAAATCAAAGGAATCCGTGTCCACCAGTGAGAAATCCATGCTCTTTACCATGTGGTTGATGATCCCCTGAAGCCCCCACTTCGTCCCATCCTCGGGTGAATAGATCTTTGCCACACCATACTCTTCGAGCTCAAAGATCTCTTCGGGGATGATCACTCCGCCCCCTCCGCCAAAAACCTTGATGTGAGAGGCTCCTCTTTCCTTCAAAAGGTCAACCAAAAACTTAAAAAACTCGATGTGCCCACCCTGGTAACTGGATACTGCAATTCCTTGAGTATCTTCTTCTATGGCTGCGTCAACGATCTCATGGACAGATCTGTTGTGCCCGAGATGGATCACCTCGACACCCGTGCTCTGAAGCAAGCGGCGGACAATGTTGATCGAAGCATCGTGACCATCAAAGAGAGAGGTGGCTGTCACTACCCGGATATTGTTTTGGGGCCTGTATGGTTCCGTTTCAAAACTCATGGTTTCTCCTTTGTTCACACATTGTTTCCTCCCATGGATTTTCCCAATATAAAATCTGTCTGAATCTGAATGTAATCCTCGATCGTGTAGCGGGAGGACAAATACCACCGCCGGAATGTCCACATGTGTCCGAGGACGACGATGTTGTGCGCGATCAATTCGATGGAGTCTTTATTCATCCGGGACAATTCGCCGCTAGACACCAGACCTTTGAGTGCGTTCACGAATATGTCCGTCAGCCTGATCTCATTCTCCAGGACTTTTTTTTGCCAGTGGAGGGGGAGTGTTTTTGTTTCCTGGTAGATAAGCAGGATGTGGTCGCTCATCCTGTGACAGACAAAAAAGTATTCACGGATCATTGCTGCTAGGACATCCCGGCCTCCCGATGCTTTAAGGAGGGCCTCGGCAACACCCTGTTCGACCTCCGCATGGATGGCATCACAAACCAGGTAGAGGACATCCTCTTTGGACCGAACATACTCATACAGCAATCCAATGGAAATACCTGTTGCCCTGGCGATCTCCCGGGTTGTCGTCCGGTGAAAGCCTTTTGCGATAAAAAGCTGGACAGAAGCATCCACGATCTGACGACGTCTTTCGTGGACAAGTTTGGGGTTTTTGATATATGTGGGAATATCTTTTGTTTGAGAAAGTGTCTTGGCCATGGTATATTGAGCGAGCGCTCAATCAAATTACCATAATAGACTCTCCGCTGTCAAGTGTTTTTAAAAAATTTCAAATTTTATCGGGGAGTGACCGAAACGACCGCTAGCATTCTCATCCATCTTCAATTGGATATTTTTTACTTTTGGCGTTTGAGCAGATTCAGGTTAAAGCACTCAAAATTTCTATTTGGCATTCCAAGGTTAAAGCTTTCCTCCAGCGTATTATCATCTTTTATCGTATAGATGAGCTCCACCTTCCAGCTGGGAGGCGCATTCTCCATTTTTTCGGACACCCAACGGATCGTTTTCCCGTCCTCTGAAATGCTGTCGAGCACATACTGGTTGATGAACCCTTCGATGTGGAACTGCCTGAACACAAATTTCTTACGGGACCGATCGTAACTGATGTACCCAAAATCCTCATGGACTTCGCCCTTAGGATTTTTCTCCTGCGGTTCAAAATTTGCTTTGGTTATCATCCGAAGATATTTTCCGTTGAGAACAAATTGGAATTCCTTCGTAACTTTGGAAACACCGGATTTTCCCTCACCTTTTCCTTCCCAAGTCCCGATAAAAAATTTGAACGGCTCCCATACATCCTGTTTTTTCTCAGTCTGGGAAATAAGAAGGATTGGAAACATCAGTAGTATTAGGATAATTTTTTTATTCATTTAGTCCCTCCCGAATTTATCATTTCCCTAGGCGCTTTTGATGCCTTTTCCGATGGAATAAGCATCCCCGAGAAATTCTCCTATGCCGTAGTATTTTCTACTCTCCGGAGCAAACAGAACAGCCTTAACTTTCTCTATATCTGGAGTTCCCTTCTCATCAAGAACGGAGGTGTCGGCTTTTACGTCGAGGATCGCCCCAATGAATTGGGTATGAAGTCCGATCTCAACAGTATGGAGCAGCTTGCATTCCAAAACTAAAAGGAATTCTTCGATGTAGGGTGCATCCACAAGATTGCTTTTCACGGGCTGGAGCCCGGCTGTTGCCATTTTGTCCTCGGTTTTTCCGGAGGCCATCCCAAAATAATCCGCCACACGGAGATGTGCCTCTGAAGGAATGTTGATGGTGAACGCCTCCCGTTCAACAATATTCCAGTACGTGTACGTGGCTTTCCTAAGGGACACAGCCACACAGGGAGGCCTTGAGCAACAGATGCCTCCCCAGGCAGCTGTCATAGCGTTCGGTTTGCCCTCTTTATCGTAGGTTCCCACAACAAACACAGGAGTGGGATACACAATCGTTTTTGGACCCAGCGACTCTTTCATAAGAACCCTCCTAACCTGAATTATTCATAAAAAACGTCAATGCTTTTTTACTTCAGCAATGTCAGGAACTTATCCTGACACTGCTGAAAAAACTTTTCAAGAAGAATCATTATATATTCATCGACGTTTTTTACCCTTCGGGCGAGCCGATCTCACTACAAAGTCTTCGTTGTAGC
>JAGLRY010000139.1 GCA_023135995.1 Candidatus Aminicenantota bacterium
CGTGACCCGGAGAATTGCCCTCCATGTGTCTGTATGGGAGGGAATCGGGAACGATGTCTCGAAGCGCCATAAGGATGTCAGATTTGACCGATGGATCTGCATTTTCGTTGATCGTGACACCCGCGGTTGTGTGGGGGACATAGATAAAACAGACGCCTTTTTTGACTTGAGAATTTGTGATGATGTTTTTGACAGAAGACGTGATGTCGATGAGTTCATCTTTGGCATGGGTTATTACATCAAATAGAGTCATTTTTCGTCCCTCATTTGGCCTGAACTATTCATGAAATGGGCCACTTCCTTGCCTTTGCAGCAACCTCGACTCGTGAATAGTCCAGGTTAGTGAAATTTTGTTGAATTATTTTAACACAGATAGAGGTTGGAGGTGAATTTTTTATGTGTTTTCTTTATCAAAAAATTGGGGCATAAAATCCGTTATCGCGCACGAATTTGGAGGTGTTTTTTAGCAGCGGAAATAAAAAATTGCACAAATATAGAAAAAATGCAGAAAACACTTGACAAGAGAAGAAAGCATGTATTAAATTATTTGACGCTGATACAATATTTAGTACACTCCCTGGAGATTATACACAACATATGGATAGGTGCTGTTGTTCTTTTCTTACATTTTCCGGAAGGATGGACAAGCGCAGTTGTACGAACTGAGGAGTCATAAAACAATCGGCGCGCACTACCAACGAACAAGGAGGCTCTGAATGGTGAGATCGATCTCAAGGATCAAAAAACGCGATGGATTAATCACAGATTTTGTGCAAGCTAAAATCACAAATGCCGTTTACAAAGCCATGGAATCCAACGGCATGGCTGATCAACAATCTGCCCAGAAGATCTCGGATATTGTTACGTATATACTGGAAGACAAATTTGGAGGTTATACGACCCCATCGGTAGAACAAATTCAGGACATTGTTGAAATGGTGCTGATGAACCAGGGCTACCATGAAATTGCTAAGTCCTACATCCTTTACCGTGAAAGACATAAAGACATCCGTGAAACTCGAAAGATCGGGATCAATCTTGAAAGGCTCATCAAAGACTACATCAATGACCTGGATTGGAAGATCAGGGAAAACAGCAACGAAGGTGTCCTGAGCTTTTCGGGATTGAATGCCAGGATCTCGGGAGAGGTGCTTGCCAATTTTGCGCTCAACCAGCTCTATTCAGAGCAGATCAAGAAGGCTCATCTGGATGGCGACCTACATATTCATGACCTGTCCTACCCGATCGTGGGCTACTGTGCCGGCTGGTCTCTGGAAAATCTGTTGAGGAAGGGGTTTGGGCACGTGCCCAATCAGGTCCATTCTTATCCTGCCAAACATCTGGAGACAGCAACGCTCCACATGGTCAATTTTATAGGCACAATGCAGGGAGAATTTGCTGGTGCTCAGGCTTTCTCCAGTGTTGATACACTCCTGGCTCCTTTTGTCAGAGCCGATAACCTGGATTATTCAAGCGTGAAGCAGGACCTTCAGAAGCTCATCTTTGGTCTGAATGTCCCCTCACGGTGGGGATGGCAAACGCCTTTTTCCAACTTGACTTTTGACCTGACAGTCCCGGATGACCTGAAAGACAAGCGTGTGATCATCGGCGGCGAGGAAAGGGATTCGACCTACGGAGAATATCAAGAAGAGATGACTATGATAAACAAGGCCTTCCTGGAGTTGATGATCACAGGCGACCAGAGTGGCCGTGTCTTTACTTTTCCCATTCCCACATATAACCTGTCCAAAGATTTCGACTGGGATTCTCCCATCTCCGATCTTCTTTTTACAGTGACCGCAAAGTATGGGATCCCTTACTTTCAGAACTACCTGGGGACGAATCTTGACCCGGGGGATGTCAGAGCCATGTGTTGTCGTTTGAACCTGGACCAAAGAGAATTATTGCGCCGGCCCGGAAACATGTGGGGCCCGGGAGATTCCACGGGGTCCATCGGAGTCGTAACCCTCAACCTGAACAGGGTCGGGTATGAGGCGACCACAAAGGAAGAATTTTTTGCTCAGTTGAAGAGCAAAATGGTCCTGGCAAAGGACGCGCTGGAGACCAAACGTGAAGTCGTGAACAACATGCTGAGCAAAGGGCTCATGCCTTACACACTGGTGTATCTCGGCCATTTTGATAACCATTTTTCGACCATCGGGTTGTGCGGGCTGCACGAGGCGTGTCTAAATTTTCAAAACAAAGGAGTGGGCAGTCCTGAAGGGAAAGAATTCGCTATTGAAGTCCTAGAATTCATGCGCCTGACCATCCAAGAATTTCAGGAGGAGACCGGGAATCTGTACAATCTCGAGGCGACTCCTGCAGAGTCCACATCCTACCGCCTCGCCCGGCTGGACAGGCAAAAATACCACAACATCATCACATCGGGCACCGAAAAGCACCCTTTCCTGACCAACTCCTCTCAGTTGAATGTGGATGCAACGCGGGATGTTTTCGAGGCGATCGATCACCAGAAGGACCTCCAGCCTTTGTACACAGGAGGGACTATTTTTCACGCATTCTTGCCCGAGCCCATCGACCCTGCCACGTGCAAGAAGCTAGTTCAGAGGATCGCCCAGACAAAGTTACCCTATTTTAGCATTACACCCACCTTCAGTGTCTGCAAGAACCATGGCTATATCGGGGGCGAGATCAAAGAGTGTCCGGAATGTGAAGAGCCTACAGAGGTGTATTCCAGAATAGTCGGGTATCTCCGACCAGTGGCAACCTGGAACGATGGAAAAAAACAGGAATTTAAAGAGCGAGCCACATATACAGAATTAGTCTGAAGCGGGGAGTACAATGCAGTATATTATGTTCACCTATCCCAATTGCACCCAATGCGAAGCGCTGAAGACATATATGAATGCGAACAGCTACAAAGTCCAGGAATACAATTTGATCCAGAAAGACAGCAAGATGAAGATCAGAGAATTCCTGGACGTGCTGAAGAGGGATGATAAAGGGGGGATTGTCATCCCCACATTGATCGTCCTGAATGATGGGGATATTGAGACAGTCATGAACACGCGAGAGGAGTTTGAAGCTTGGTCGAGATCAAAGGACTAGAAAAATTCGCCCCGAGGGATTTTCCAGGATTCATCGCTGCCACGGCGTTTTTGGGCGGATGCAATTTTAAATGCCCCTTCTGCCACAACGCGGACCTCGTGTTGCGGCCGCATTCCCTGCCAACTTTCCCGATGGATTATTTTTTGGCTTTCCTGGATGCGCGGAAAAACTGGCTGGAGGGAGTCTGCATCACGGGTGGGGAGCCTCTTTTGAATGATGATTTGGACATTTTGTTGACAATTATTAAGGAGAGAAATCTTTTAGTGAAGATCGACACGAACGGAGCGTTCCCGGAACAACTTGCTTCTCTGATCAAAAAGGAGCTTCTTGATCACGTGGCCATGGATGTGAAAACATCCTTTGAAAAGTATACCGAGGCCGCTGGCGGTCCTGTTAACATCGAGAATATCAAAAAGAGCATCGCCATTATCAAAGAGTCAGATCTGGATTATACATTTCGCACAACTGCAGTTCCGGGCCTTGTCGACCGTGAAGATATTGAGAAAATTTCGTTGGCATTGCAGGGATCAAAGATATTCCGTATCCAGCAGTATGTGCCCAGCAATACCCTGGAGAGCGATTATGAAAATATCAAGCCCTACCCTGCAGAAGAGTTGAGAGGATGGGTAAAGATCGCAGAGCCCCATTTTACAGAAGTTCGATTGGAAGGTGTGTGAGACATGGAGATGAAAGTCAAGAGAATTCATAAGGATGCCAAGCTTCCATGTTATGGGCATGTTGAAGATGCAGGGCTCGACCTTTTCTCAGTGATGGAGTGCGTTCTCAAGGCCGGAGAAGTCCGGGCTATCTCCACAGGAATTCAGTTGGCCATTCCCGATGGCTATGTGGGTTTGATCTGGGATAAAAGCGGTATTTCACTCAAAAATATACACCGGTTGGCTGGCGTTGTGGATTCCGGTTATCGCGGCGAGGTGAAAGTTGTTATGACCAATCTGAGTACCGAAGCATTTTCCATCGCAAAGGGAATGAAAATTGCCCAGATGCTCATCCAGCCCGTTATAAAAGTCAGAGTGGTCGATTCTGAGGTGCTGGATGATACGTCTCGGGGTGAGAATGGCTTCGGGAGCACAGGACAATACTGAATCCTCCAAGCTTCCTTCAACAAAAGCAAATTGACTGCCTCCATGTCCTCTGGTATAGTGACCCCCTATGAAAGTGAGCAAGAGAAAGATGATCCAAATCGTTATCGGTGCTGTTTTTGGCGGAGTTATCGGTTTTCTTTTCTATCGTTTTGTCGGCTGCAAGAGCGGCACGTGCATGATCGCCAGTAACCCCTACTTATCCACGATGTATTGGGCTGTTCTGGGGGGCCTGCTTGCCAACATCCTAAGATAGATTATTTGTAAAAGCTTGCTGACAAACTGTATATTTCAAAGACCATTCACTATTTTATTGTCAGAATCTTTTACCCTCCGGGCGAGCCGATCTCACTACAAAGCCTTCGTTGTAGCCCATTCGAGGTAGTACACTACATCTTCATGGGCCACTGCCTCGCCTTTGCAGCGACCTCAACTCGCGAATAATCTATCTTCCACTTGGAGTATTCGTAAAAGCTGCTGCCAAATCTATACTCTAAAATCATTTAATATTTTATTGTCAGCATCTTTTACCCTAGCTATAATGTATGGGATGAAAAATCGAGATTATGCGGAAGGCACAATCCTGAAGAATAAATTCGCTGTCGTTCTCTGCCGGCCTGAGTCCCCGGAAAATATAGGCCTTGTCGCACGCAACATGAAGAATACAGGATTTGACGATCTGCGGTTGGTGGGGGTTTCGAGCCTCGAAAAAAAAACATTCGTGACGGCTGTGCATGCGCGGGAGATCCTGGAGAATGCCCGATTGTATGCCAAGGTGGCAGATGCGACGGAAAACCTGGATGTCGTTTTTGCCGCAACAGCAAAGGCAAGAAAAAATTTTTCCCTTTTGCCTTTGGAGGAAGCACTGAAGAAGATGTTCGATTTTGCTGGGACAACCAGGATAGGACTCCTCTTCGGGAATGAAAGAACAGGATTGACTTCCGGAGAACTTCTGCATTCAAGTTTTCGTTTTAAAATCCCACAGTCCGGAATTCAGCCTTCATATAACCTGGCGTCTGCGGTTCTTATCACACTTTTCAGTATATTTTCCAGCCAGGTATCAGACATGGATGCGGCCTATGGTCAGCCCCTTTCTCGAAAGGAACAGGAGGCATGTATACAGCGGATTCTTTTAAACCTGGAGAAGAAAGGTTTCAGTCACAAGACAAATAAAAAACATGTGGAAGAGATGGTCTCTGACCTGTTCGGACGATTGACGATGACCGCAGAGGACAGACGTCTGCTCCTCGCCCTTTTTTCTAAAGGGACACAATAAACTCAATTCCAAAGGAGTGTTGATATGGCACAAGATATGAAGGTCACTTTCCCGGGTGGAAAGCGGGTGGATGCTTTTTACAAGGGCTTTCACATCGAGACCGACCAGCCGGTCTATCAAGGAGGCGAGGGATCATCCCCAGCGCCCTTTGATCTTTTTATGGTCTCTATTGGTACATGTTCAGGGATTTATGTCCTCTCTTTCTGCCAGAACAGAAACATTCCTACTGAAGATCTCGCGCTTACAATGCGGAGTGAAAGGAATCCGGAGACAAAAAGGATCGAACGGATCCATATCGACATTCACCTGCCTGCTGAGTTTCCTGAGAAGTACACCAATGCCGTCATCAAGTCGGTCAATGGCTGTGCTGTTAAAATCCATATGCAGCATGCTCCCGTTTTCGAAGTGAGGGCGCACATTCCATAAGCCTTATTTCAGATATCAATTCGAGATCTGAGGAAACCAGAGATAGTAAAATCCACTCTTGAGCGATTTGAACACATCCTTGAGGTCTTCGCCCTTGAAGACTGACGGCGCGCCTAAGCTTTTAGCATAGAGGTTTGTTTTTTTCTTTGGGTAGTAGGTGTATGTGATCACCTTGACGTCTCTAACCTCTGCCAAAGTTTTAACTTTCTCCAGTGCAGCGTCGAAGTATCCGATCTCGTCGATCAGTTTGAGCTTGAACGCCTGTTGTGCCGTGTAAATACGTCCATCCGCAATGGTTTTGAGCTCATCCAGCGAGAGCGCGTTGTCTCTGCCATGGAGCACGACGTCCAAGAATCTTTGATAGAGTTCGTCGATTATGGCCTGAAAAAGATCCTTCTCCTCGTCTGTCATATCCCGGAAGGCGCTGCCCGAGTCTTTCAACTCTCCTGACTTGATCACGTTCACTTCGATCCCGATCTTGGAAAAAAGCTCTTTGAAGTTGGGAAAGATCGAGATCACACCAATACTCCCCGTGATCGTAGAAGGATGAGCGATAATGTGGTCGCTGGCTGAGGCCACGTAGTAGCCTCCTGATGTTGCCAAGCCCATCATGAGTGTAACGACGGGTTTTGTCGTCCTTTCTCTGAATTTGAGAATCTCGT
>JAGLRY010000014.1 GCA_023135995.1 Candidatus Aminicenantota bacterium
ATTGATGTGGTCCACGAGTAAAATCGAGTTGTTGACGACAATTCCTCCCAGCAAGATCACCCCGATATACGCAGAGGAATCGAAGGCAAAATCCGCAAGCACAAAAGCCACAAAAACACCGATCAACGCCAGAGGAACGGCAAAAAGGATGAAAAAGGGCTGGATGATGGATTCATACAGTGAGGCCAGGATCATAAAAACGACAATGAGGGAAAAAATAATAGCAAATTTGATCTGTCCCTTTTCCTCTTCGGTGAGAAACCAGGTGTCTTCCATGCTCGCCGAAAATCCTGGAGGCAGATCGAGCCTGGCAAAAACAGCCTCTCTATACTTTTCTGCGGCCTTTGTGGGGCCCCGGAATTCCCACATTACCGTCTGCTGAAACTGTTGATCTTCGCGGTCGATAGAGCCCGCGATGGGTTTCTCCTCCATGCTGGAGACCTCTCCCAAACGGAGGTACTCACCTTTTCGCGTGAGGATGAGCACATCCTGTATCTCTTTGATGTCCATTTCTTCGGCATCGGGAAACTTGATATAAAATTCCAGCTCCTGCCCCCCAATATTGACCTTGATTGGGCGTATCACGCGGCCGCTGAGCATGGCTGCGATTTGATAGTAAAGATAGAGCGGGTCGATGTCGTATTTCCGTAAAGACTCTTTATCCAGCTTGGCCACATACTCAAAGGACTCTCCCCTGAACCACCATCCGCGCGTGGAGATGATCTTCACATCCTTGATACGAGGATTGCGCTTGAGCGTCTTTTCCAGATTGGATGTGATGTCACGTAATTTTTTCAGGTTGTACCCAAAAAACTTTATGCGTGAATCATACATGGGTCCTCCTCCGAAACCGGAGTAGTATCCCTGTGGATCGAAACCCGAGATAGAGACGTTGATCCCCGCAAAGTTTGTAGCCAGTTGGATCAATTCCTCTTTTAAAATATAGGGCCTGTAGGACATCTCGATCTCCGATGGGAAGCTCACCTCCATAAAACCACGCTCGGACATCACACTCGTATTGAGCTCTTTTTCATAATCCTTCTCGATAACTTTCTCCTCGAACTGTCTCATCACGACATCGGTCCTCTCGATGTCTGTTCCGGCCGGCATCCCCACATACACGCGCAGCTTTTCCTTGGAGTACCAGGCAAAAAACTCACCGAGCGTGACCTCGGACCGGAACCATTTGTATGAACCAAAAAAAATGGCGGCGACGATCAGCAAAATTTCCACAGGATGCTTGATCAGAAATTTCAAAGCCTTGGCGTAGAGATCGCGATACCTTTCCTTTCTTCTCTTTTTGGGGCTTTTGAGGAGTCTTGGTGATAAGGCAGGGATCACAGAAAAAGAGACCAGCAAGGATGCAGCCAGGGCAGAGCTGATCACGATGGCCAAGGGGAGATAAACCAGTTTCAACCGGCCCTGGAAATACGCGATGGAGAAGAAAACGCTCATCGTTGTCAGTGTGGATGCAAACACGGGAAGAAAAACTTCCTTGGATCCTTGAATCGCTGCTTGGACAGCTGAAGTCCCTTCCTCTCTGATACGCAAGATGTTTTCAAAAACCACAATGGAATTATCCACAAACAGGCCGAATCCCAGGGCTAGACCTCCCAGTGTCAGCATGTTCAGCGACGTTTTGGTGAAGTAAACCAGATTGAATGTCAGCAGAACTGAAAAGGCGATGGATGAAAGGACCAGAAGCGAAGGTTTGATGCTCCGCAACACCATGTAGATCAGGATAAAGATCACTACAACAATTATTCCCACGAGTATGTAGAGTTCCTTAAGATGCTTTTGGATCTCATCGCTTTCGTCGTTCACAGCCCTGAAGATCAAATTCGGCGGCAGTTCTTCCTTAACCTCCTCCAACCGCTGCTTCACATCCCGGCTCACTCTGAGTGTGCTTAATCCTTTTTCTTTGTGAATGGTCATGCTGATCGTGGGCTGTCCGTTGATCCGGTGGATGTGCCGGATGTCGCCGTAGGATGGAACCAAGACGGCGATATCCTTGAGTCTGATAGGATTGTCTCCGGACTTTGTGATCACGATCTCTCCCATTTCCCTCAAGCTTTTTATGGGATTCGACACTTTGAACAGGAGTTCTTGCGCGCCCTTCATGGCCGTTCCCGCCGGATAGATCTTTGTCCTCTCTTGGATCCGGCTGGAAATTAAAAATGGCTGGATGTTCAAGGATTTGATTTTATTCTCGATGAGAATGATCTTGATCTCTGGGTCGGAGCCACCCCAAATATCCACACCGGCAACACCCTTGACAGCTCCGATCGTGTTTTCAAGCCTATCCTTGACCATTTCTCGCAATTTCTGGAGGGAGTAATCTCCGGATATGGTGTATCTCAGAAAAGGCTCCTCGCTGAAATCTTCGGGAATGTATGGAGTGATATAGGGACGTATTCCATAGGGTAATTCATCCTTAAGCTCTGCGATCTTCTCTCGAAGGGCAAGCTGTGCAAACTCCATATTGATCTTGGGGTCGAACTCAAGAGTAATCCGGGAGTTCCCGATCTGTGAGGATGACTCGATCTTTCTCACGCCTTTGACAGTGGAGACCTTTTCCTCGAGCGGAGATGTCAACTGAGTTTGGATGATCTCCGGGGGCATACCAGGCCATGGCGTGTCGATATACACCATGGGGAACTGTTCTTTGGTGACCGGCATCTCGATGGGGATATTCAGGAATGAGTACACGCCCAGCACTGTCAGAGCCAGAAAGACCATGGCAGTGGCAATGGGACGCTCAATAAATATTTTCATACTTATGGCCTGAATGAATTATTCATCTGAGTGATCTTCGACTTGTGAATGATCCATTTCACTTTTCCGGCTTTCAGCCAGCTCATAAGCAAGTGGGATCAATATCAATGTTAAAAATGTGGCCAGCAGCAATCCTCCGATAACGGCGATAGCCATGGGTTGCTGCAGCTCGGCTCCCCTTCCGAATCCAAGAGACATGGGAAAAAGTCCGAGGGTTGTCGTCACTGTGGTCATCAGGATGGGCCGCAGTCTGACACGGCTGGCTTCCATGATAGACTCCCTTACGGATAGTCCTCGCCTCCTCAGCTGATTGGTGTAATCGATCTTGACAATAGCGTCATTGACCACTATCCCGGCCAGGACGACCATGCCGATGATCGAGATCACATTCAGCGATTGCCCGGTGATCTTTAAAGCCCATATGGCTCCTGTCAGGCCCATGGGAAGAGTGAACAGGATCAAAAAGGGATGTTTGAGCGATTCAAACTGGGCAGCCATGATCATGTAGACAAGAAGTACGGCCAAAGTGAAAGCAAAGACCAGGCTTTGGAACGACTTGGCCATCTCCTCTTGCTCTCCGCTAAACACTACACGATACCCCTGAGGAAGAGACAGCTCACCGATCTTCCCCCGGATGGTGGGGGCGACCTGACTGATCTTTTTTCCTCGAAGATTGGCTGTGACCAGAACTTCCCTCTGCTGGTTTTCTCGCCGGATCTCTTTGGGTCCTCTGGCAATCTCATAAGAGACCAATTCTCTCAAGGGAATGAGAGTCCCTTGATAGGAGATCTGCTCATTAAGGAGGGATTCGATATTCTCGCGGGTCTGTTTTTCGAGTCGAACGCGCACATCATATTTTTTATCAAGTTCTTTGAATTGAGTGGCTCTCTGGCCTCGAACGGCATTCACGAGAAAATTCCCGATGGTTCCGGGCGAGATGTTGTACTTCTCAAGAGCTTCCTTTTTGATCTTTATCAGAAACTCGGGTTTCCCCTCACCGATGTTCGTGGCGATGTCCGTTATGCCTTCTATCTGGTTGAGTTTTTCGACGAGCTGTTCGGCAAGGATCGTGAGCCTGTTGAGGTCTTCCCCCTTGATCTTGAGTCCCACCTCAGCCGTTGTGAAAGCCATGAACTCAGCCAGTGTGGACTGCTCTTTGACGAGCGAAAAGCTCAAACCCGGAAATTTCTGGAGCTTCACCCGCATGGATTCCATCAACTCATCGACTTCAGATGGGTGTGTCGTTTCGACATAAAGGTTTACTGAATTTATGGAGACTTCTGGATTCAAAGCCTCCATTCCGCTCACTATACCGATCTGGGAAAATGATGCTTTGACAGATTCCTGTCCCTTTAACCAGGTCTCAAGGGAGGCCACAACATCTCCAGTTTGTTCAAGGGAATAATCGACCGGAGTTTTCATGTTCACTTCGAATGAGACTGTTTCTGGTTTTGGCATGAGCTCGCGCGGCATCTGAGAGGCAACGAAAAGAGTTACCGCCAGAAAACATGCCGATCCCAGCAAGACCTTTCCTTTGTTTCCCAAGCACCAAATAAGCGCTTGATGATACCACTCCTCAAATTTCAGGTAGAACGCGTTGTATGCTTTAAACACGGCATGAATGATTGGTTTTATAGGGAGGCTGACGTAATGGAGGAAGATTAGAAAAAGTTGTAAAATAAAAGTGAAAATAAAATTCAAGACAAAAAATATCCCTTTGGGGATGTTATACAATAGCCACTGTAATCCTCTGAAGGGGAATAGAAGAATCTTGCCCACCGACCTTTTAAAGGACTTATGTGTGTCCTTTGGCTGTACATCCTTCTTCTTTGGAGGACCATCGGGTGTGCTGAATTCAAATTTCCTCGAGGCCAGCATGGGAAGCAGAGTTAGAGACACCACGAGTGATGACAGGAGCGCAAAGGTCACGGTTAACGCCTGGTCCTTGAAGAGCTGTCCGGCCACCCCATGCACATAGATCACGGGCAGGAAGACGGATATCGTGGTTAGGGTCGAAGCGGTTACGGCCATCCCAACCTCTTTTGTTCCTGTGACCGCAGCCTCCATCAAATTTTTACCGAGGCTCTTGTGCCGGAAAATACTTTCTGACACAACGATAGAGTTATCCACAAACATCCCAACGCCCAGTGCCAATCCTCCCAGAGACATGATGTTGAGCGATATGTCCTTGTAGTACATCAGATTAAACGTGGCAATGATGGAGATGGGAATGACGACAGCGATGATCACAGGGGTCTTGATATCCTGAAGGAAAACAAACAGCACCAGAAATGCCAGGATTCCACCTAAGACGATCGAGTTGAGGACTGAAGATATGGCATTCTCTATGTATTTGGCCTGCTCTGAAACCACCAAGATCTCAATCCCCGGATTTTCCTGCTGTATCTCCTCCAACACGTCGCGGGCGGATTGTGTGACCTTCACCGTATTGGCTCCGGATTCCTTGCGCACGAGTATTCCGATGCTTTCTTTTCCGTTTAGCCGTGTGATTCCCTCGCGTTCTTTGATGGAGTCTATGATCTCAGCCACATCCTTGAGCCGAATGACGCCTCTCTCGCCCGTGGTCTTGAGGCCGATCTCACCGATCTCATCGATTTCCTCAAACTCTCCGACGACCCGGAGCGAATATTTGAACCGACCCTTTCGGATCATCCCCCCTTGAAGGTTACGGTTGAAATTATCGATGCGCTGGGAGATCTCATCGATGGATAAGTCATACAGTGAGAGTTTCTTCGGATCGACTTCGACCTGGATTTCCCGTTCAACACCACCCGCGATCTCCGCAGAACCGATACCTTCGATCTGCTCAAGGCGAGGTTTGATCAATTCTTCGGAAAACTCCTTGATCTCCAGCAGATACCTGTCACCGGAGACTGAGAGGACCATGATGGCTTTGCTCTGGGGGTCGAGAGGAATGATCGTGGGCTCCTCTGCATCATCGGGAAGCTCGACGCTGTCCAATTTCTCCCTCGTGTGGAGCATGGCAAAATCCATGTCCGTCCCCCATGAAAATTCAAGGGTCATGTAGGATACACCCTCTTTGGAGATGGATTCCACGCGCCTCAGGCCGGGAATACGGCTGACAGCCGCCTCCAGGTCGTCAGTGATCAACGTCTCTATTTCCTCAGGAGCGACTCCGGAAAATTTTGTCACAACCGAAAGCCGGGGGTAGCTGATATCCGGCAGAAGGTCTACACTCAGCTCCCTTAAAGAAACAAACCCGAGGAGGACGAGGGCGATAAAAAACATAAAGGTGGTCACAGGCCTTTTGATAGTGATGTTAGTGATTTTCATAGGATCTTTTTCTTATTACTGTATATAATTCTACGAATTCCCTAATCGTTGCGTTTTAAATATTAACAAATCCCTGCACCAAAAGCCAAACAACACACTCAATGTAAAGACGGACAGTATCCAGTAAATGTATCAATTGAAATGAAATAAAATGGGGACGGTTCCAATAAAAGATGATGTCTCCAATATTTTTAATGTAGGGTCCGTTCCCCGAACGGACCGTTTGAGAAACGGTCC
>JAGLRY010000140.1 GCA_023135995.1 Candidatus Aminicenantota bacterium
TGCAGCCGGTGATACACCTGTGAGAGGATATCCCCTTCTCTTTCGAGCAAACCGTATCTTAAGGTGGTTCCGAGTATTCCAGAGACATCAACGATCAGGATTTTATCTTTGGCTTTGCTTTTGACCAGGACCACTTCTTTGATCTCCTTTTCTCCCAAAAGATCGAGATTCCAAGTACAACTGTTGAGGAAAAGGATTATGATAATTGTCAGAAACGCAAGCTTTTTCATCATTCCTCCTGGGCTCTATGCAACTATTGAATTATACCATATTTGTTTTTGAAGGTGCCCAAGATGTACGAAAAAATATTGCTTGAGGTCAATTTCCGCTCCGCCTTTAAGCCGGTATTTTGGTTGACTTACCATGCAACAGGTGATATATATTTTTTAAGACGGTTCGAAGCAACATGATTTTTGATCTTGTTTCAAGGCAACCGCAAAGGGGAAGGCACTCGAGGCCCCCAAGTTCCTGGAGACCGACATGAAGACCATCAAGACATTTTTTCTCAAGCACTTTGAAGGTTCTCTGATTTTGCTCATCATACTGGGCATCCTCGCCATCGCCTTCCTCGTTCACTTCAAATTTGTTTTTCTCAATTTCTTTTTCCTTCCTGTTATTTTGGCCGGTTATTTCCTCGGGAAAAAAGAGGCCGTCTTGATAAGCATCCTGAGTATCCTCCTTGTTTTGTTTTATCTTCTTTTTTCCAAAATACTGGCGGGTGCCGGAGTCGGATTAAGCCTCGATGAGGGAATCACACTTGTGACCTGGTCGAGCTTTTTGATATTAATCGCGGCTATGATAGGAACACTTTCGGAACAACGAGAGACTCGGATGAAGAACCTCTACAGCGCTTATATAGGAGTCCTGGAAATCCTGCTCAAGTATCTTGAAGTTGCAGATGAAAAAAAACCCAGGTCGGTACGAATCGCACACAGGGCTGGGAAGATGGCAGGGGTGGCAGGCCTGGACAAACGGCAGGTAGAAAACATCAAATCTGCCGCCCTCCTCTTTGAAGCCGGGGATCTACAGTCGAACCTTCCTCTTTTCGATGAGATCTCTGAATTCATGGGTGCAGAGGGAGATATCACCAAATCTCCGATCGGAGATAGGGAAAAGGTCCTCCTCCAGACCACAACCTCCCTTCTAAAGGACGTCGAGCCAATTCTCTCCGATTATTATCGCTATTATGTCCAAGATGCAGATAAACTGGATAAAAACCTCAGCGAAATTCCTGTGGGGAGCAGCATCCTTGCTCTCGCAGATATCTATGACCGGATCGAGAACAAGGCTCCTCCCTTCCACGATCTCGAAGAGTACAGTTCGCTTAAAAATATCCTGTCTCTTTCGGGGCGCACTTTTCATGAAGCGGCTGTGAATGCCCTGCAGATCGTGGTCACATCTTGATGGGATAACCGCATCGGCTGAATATTCTGCCTTTTTCCTTTACACTCTGGTTTTTACATTTTACGATATAGCTTCCCTCAGCCTTATATGCTGAAGGTTCATTTGGGATATCAGGAGGATAAGATGAAGAGAACCTCAAGAATTCTTCCAAAGATTTTCTTGCGGACCTCATCCTCGTCGATGGCAATCCCCTGAAGAACCTCAAATATCTCTATCCCACCGGAGTCGAGGAGATGAACGAGGGCAAGATTGTCCACAGAGGTGGCGTGCAGTGGACCATCAAGGACGGATTTATCTACCACGCACCCACTATGCTAGAAGATGTGAAGGACATCGTGAAACAGGCCAGATCAGCAAAATAGGTTCAGATCATTTTTTTTGTGCTTCTTGGATTGAGGCATCCAGCCTTCTTCTGAATCCCGCAGGCAGCCGGTCATAAGATCTTTCTTTTAACATGTTAAAGAGTCTCAGTGCCTCGGCACTTTTGTTGTTTGCGAGATAACTGGAACCTAGATAAAAAAGCGCATCATCCGAGTCTGGATCCAGCTCATTAGCTTTTTCAAGAGCCTGGATCGATTTATTTATTTGATTGGCCTGTAGATAAGCTCTCCCCAAACCGATATGGGCTTCCACATAGTAAGGCTCGAACTCTATGGCTTGTTTGAATAACTCTATAGCGCGCTGAATATCTTCGGACGTTGACACCGTCTTTGAAGCTGTTAGTTTTACATTTCCCAAATTTGTCAGTAGCAAGGAATTTCTTTCATCAAGTACAAGTGCTCTTTGATAATTCTCCTCAGCTTTTTGAAGATCTAATTTGGCGTAGTAAACATTGCCCAGAATGTTCCAGAGCGCAGGATCGAGATTCATCTGACGGAAGCTGTGCTCCTTCATGAATGTCATGATTTTGTCATATTCGCGGGCTTCTGCTAGATTATTTATAAGATTGAAAAAAATCGTGTAACTGGATGGAATATTTGTCAGCCCAATTTTCAAAACTTCGATTGAATCCAACAATCGACCCATTTTTTTGTAAAAATTGGCTAAGTCGAGATAGGCGTTGGGAATGTTTTGGCGTTCTGTCAAGATTTCTTTTGCCATTTCGATGGCTTTACGTCTTTCGCCCTTCTCAAAGAATTCGACAGCTTCGTTGACTTTGTTACTAAAAGGCAGAGCCATTTTTACATCATCCTTTGGGCCGAACTCTTTTTTCCTGGATTCGAGATCGAATGAAATATAGCCAAGACTGGCTAATTTTTCTCTGCTTGCTCTGTCTAAGGCTTGTTGCTTGCGCTTTATTTCTGGAGACGCTAGATCTTGGATCAGTTCATCCAGTTTTTTCCGGTGTTTATCCAGGTCTTTTTCCCCGGCCAGGTTTTTGAGCTCATCAAAATCTTTTTCGAGGTCATAAAGTTCAGGGATTGGAGATTCAATGAACTTTTTTTTGTCATGAATATAGCCTCGCATGGGTGCCCAACCCAAGCTGTAAAAGGGATACAGGGACTCGAAATAGATCGGTCTCTTTTTAGTTTTTTTACCCCTGAGGGCTGGAAGGAGAGTTTGACCTTGGAGAACATCCGGTTTCTCTATCTCCAGAATATCGCAGATCGTGGGGAAAATATCGATATGACTGACATATGTGTTGGCCTGTTGAGCTTTTACACCGGGAGAGGTTACAAGAAGTGGCGCCCAGAGGGTTGAGTTGTATGCAAGGAATCCATGGGTTTCTTCATCGTGCTCCCATAATGATTCCCCATGATCTCCGGTGAATACGATCAGAGTACTATCGAATAAATTTTCTGCACTCATATAGTCCAAGAGCTTTCCTATAGCATCATCCACATAGGCCACTTCTCCACTGTACAGATCTTTGGCGAATCGTTCTTTATAGGGATCTGGAGGTTCGTAGGGATCGTGAGGATCATAACAATGAAGCCAGAGAAACCAGGGAGAGTTTTTTGTTTTCAGCCAGACCAGAGCCTCATTAACGACCACTTCTGCCCTTCGTTGCAGGGATCCAAATGACCGATCAAACTGACAGTCGTAAGTTTCAAAACCTTGTGTCAATCCAAATCGGGCATCAAGAGGCCATCCTCCTACGAACGCCCCTGTTGTGTACCCATGGCTCTGCAACAATTCGGCCAGCGTAAGATGCTCGTCCCCTACGACAAAATCAGAATTTACGTGAACTCCATGATAGGGCGGTGTGGTTCCCAACAAAATATTTGTGTGGGAGGGTAAGGTTGTCGGTGTGTTTGCGAATGCCCTCGTGAACAACACTCCACGGGATGCCAGTTTATCGATATTTGGGGTTTTTAAACGCTCACTTCCGTAGCAACTCAGCCTATCAGGTCGTAGGGTGTCAATAGTAATGAGGAGCACGTTTAATCGGTGCTCAGTTCGTTTTTCTGCAGGAAGAGCCCTGGAAAATAGAACAAAAATGGCAAAAATAAGGACGACAAAGATTCTGAATCTAGCGGCTTTTAATCTCATGACACACAACTTCATTAATATGTTCATATTGGGGCTGTATTTCATCCCAACGTAATATTACTCAAAATACTCACCTTTTTAATAGCCGTTTATACTATCAATTATATTCGAATTTAAGGTTTGAAGAAAGTACTCTCAGCAGCCGCTGGCGATGACTTTGGATGGGGTGATTATTTTAAGAGCGCAGGGGAGGATCTGCATCTCCACTTTGTCCTGGATTCCCAAGAGCTCTCCATTGTATTGCATGGGAAGGTCAATGCCTCGGAGGATGACCCTTTTCGCTTTAAAGTGTTTCTGCGTTTTTTGGAATGTGCCGAAATAGATGCTCGGAAAGTAAAGCCAATACCTCCAGCCGCTGATCTCGAAGAGAGTGATATCGATGTAGCCGTCGTCGATCTTCGCCTCCGGAGCGACTTTCCAGTTGTAGCCGAAGTGGCTGGCCTTTCCGAGAACACAGTCGAACACCTTTAGCTTCAAAGCCTTATGGGCGAATTCATTGCCCGAGTCATCGATACCATCGAAGATCTCGATCTCTTGATCATAATTCGACAGGTTGAGCATTATTCTTGATGCGAGAAGATGGCCGAAAAATCCGGGAATGTTGTGCTGGAGTTTTTCGACCAAGACTTGAGCAGTGGCTCCCACACTGGCGAAAACCGCCGCCTTCCCCTCGATATCGATGAGATCGATCTCTCTTGTCTTCCCCTCTTTGATGATCTTGATGGCCCTGGCCACGCTCCTCGGAATACCTAAAGATGTGATAAAGGCATTGCCGCTTCCAAAGGGAACAATACCCAACGCGACCTCTTTCATCCGGCCGCTTTCCTTGATCCCCTGGATGACATCGGC
>JAGLRY010000141.1 GCA_023135995.1 Candidatus Aminicenantota bacterium
GCTTGTTGGCACTGCGATGATGGGGACTTCTGTGATGCCTGCGATGACACTCGGCAGTGCTCCTTCCATCCCAGCAGCTGTGATGATGACTCGGGCCTTCTTGATTGTGCCCAGCTCTCCGAATAGCCTGTGAAGGCCGGCCACACCGATGTCATAAATTTTATCGACTTCGTTACCCAATATCTCACAGGTCACTGTTGCTTCTTCGGCGACAGGAATATCTGAGGTCCCCGCAGTAATGATGACGATGCGTCCTTTCCCGGGAGGCGGGTTTTTTTGTTTCAGGTAGATGGCCTTAGCCAGGGAATTGTAGCGGGCTTTGGGGATTTGCTTCTTGATTTTTGTGTAGACTTTCGGCTCAACGCGTGTGATGAGAAGATTGCTGCCTTTTTTAAGAATGGCCTCGGCTATTTTCAAGATTTGAGTGTCCGTTTTTCCGGCTCCGAAGACGATCTCTGGGAATCCTCGCCGCAACTCTCTGTGGTGGTCGATCTTGGCAAAATTCAGGTCCTCGTAGGGAAAATCTTTCAGGATCTTCAGGGCGTCTTTGGGAGAAAGCTCCCCCTTTTGAACTTGGATGAGGAGTTTTTCGAGCTGTTTGTTCATCGATTCATTCTAGCACAAATCCTTTTGACAATGCCAGATGCACGAAGTCATACATCCACAGAGGAAACATTGAGGAATGTTTTCTTTTTTATGATGCCTAGATTCTTCTCATCTTCTCCATTATACTTAAGGCGAAAATCACATGATGGCTCAGAAGGCAACGATAAAAAAGGAGATCTCGTTTTCCGGGGTCGGAGTTCATTCTGGGCAGAATGTGGTGTGTTTGCTAAAACCCTCCACCTCTGGAGAGATCCTCTTTTCCGTCAATGATGAAGAGAGCTTCGAGCTCCGCATCGATCCCTTGCGGGTTGAATCCAGTTTCAGCTCTATCTTGACAGATGGTCAACGGAAGGTCCACACGGTCGAGCATCTTTTGTCTGCCCTGTATGTTTTTGGCGTGGACAGTCTCGATATTGAGCTTGATGGGAGTGAAATACCCATATTGGACGGAAGCGCATGGCCGATCGCAAATGCCCTCGAGGAGTGCGGAATTCAAACACTCCCGCAAAAAAAGACTTTCCTGAAAGTCACAAAGCCCTTTGTCGTTCGGGAAGAAAATGCTTCAATTTCGGTCGATCCGGATGAGGAATTCAAAATAAGCTATACGATCGAGTTCGATCATCCTGCCATTCAAAAACAGGCTCTGGACTTGGTCGTCAATAAAGAAAACTTTCTTGAGGAAATCGCTCCTGCCCGCACATTTGGATTTCTTAAGGATGTGGAGAGACTCTGGGATCAAGGACTGGCCTTAGGGGGGTCCTTAGAAAATGCCATCGTCCTTGATAAGAATGGTGTCTTAAGCGGGCCCCTTCGGTTTGATGATGAGTTTGTGCGCCATAAAATCATAGATTTTATTGGAGACCTTTCTTTGATGGGGCATCCCCTAATCGGACATTTTAATGCCCACAAAGCGGGACACTCCCTGCATCTCAAAGCTGTCCGTTTTCTCATCGAAAATCCTGAAGTCTACACACTCCTCTAACCTTTTAATTAAAAGCTTGTCAACTGAATGATTCTGAGATAAAATAGTCAACACTTTGATTTTAATATTGTTAGGGAGATAAAAGTGGTTGCAGAGAAAGAAAAAAAGAAAGTAGATAGCTACGAAAATGCCGTGGTTTCCTTTGCTGAGGCGATCAAAGCTTTCAGGAAGGGCAATTGTGAGAAAGCCGTGGAGTCGCTCAAGGCGCTGATAGAAAAATACGCTTCCGAAAAGGAACTTGTGGACCGTGCAAAAACTTATATAAAGATTTGCCAGGAAGGCAAGAATAAGGAGTTAATGCCCTCGAAGACTTTCAATGATTTTTATGAGCATGGTATTTTCAAGTGGAATCAAGGAAACTATGAGGAAGCTTTACAACAGTTCCAGAAGGCCATTGAGAAAGACCCGAGTCAGGCTAAGATCCTGTACTTCATGGCTGCGATTTATCAGTCGATGGGGGATACTGATCAGTCTCTCGAATTCCTCAAAAAATCAATCCAGAAAGATAAGTATTTCAAGATATTAGCCCAGAATGACTCAGATTTTGAAGCGTTGCGAGAAGATAAAAAGTTTATGATATTAACCAAGCTTGCATGAAAAAAGGCTTATCTGCTCTTATCCTTGCTGCTGGAAAGGGAACCAGATTTAAGTCGGATAAGATAAAAATCCTCCATCCCCTTATGGGGAAGTCCATGCTGCAGTGGGTGGTGGATTCTATCCAAAAGCTTGGACCCGATCGTATCCATATCGTCGTGGGGTATCAGAAGGATTTAGTCCAGGAGTCTCTGACTGGACAAAACATTGATTTTGTCTTCCAGAAGAAACAATTGGGAACAGCTCATGCCGTTTTGGCGGCACAAGCCGCTCTAAAAAAGGAAGCAGACAGAGATCTCCTCATCATGAACGGGGATCTGCCATTGATCCGAGGCGAGACACTAAAACCGCTGCTCAGAAACCACAGAGAGAAAGGGAATTCTTTAACCTTTCTAACCACTGATTTGGATGACCCTACCGGATTTGGACGGGTTATGCTTTCTGAAGACAAGATATTCAAGATCATCGAGGAGAAAGATGCCACTCCGGTCCAGAGAAAAGAGAAAGAGATCAATGTCGGCATTTATCTCTTTCGAATAAAGGATCTTCTTAAAGGCCTCTCCCAGGTCTCCAATAAAAACAAAAAAGGGGAGTACTATCTCACAGATATGATCGAAATCCTATCGCGGAACGGCAGGAAGGTCGGAAAGTATAAAACAAGGAACACGGAGGAGATCGTTGGAGTTAACGATCGGTATGAGCTTGCTCGGGCCATTGATGTTCTTCGACTGAGGAAGATCAAAACCCTCGCTGAGAGGGGAGTCACTGTTTACGATCCTGGATCGACATGGATCGATTACGATGTAAAGGTCGGAAGGGACACTGTTATTTACCCTTCGGTCATCCTAGAGGGAGAGTCCGTCATCGGAAGCCATTGCACGCTTTATCCCTATGTTCATGTGATCGATACCCGGGTTGGGAAAAGAGTTAAACTCCTCTCTTCTTCAATGATTGAACAGAGTGTTATCCAGGATGATGCCCGGGTGGGTCCTTTTACGCATCTCAGGCCGAATACAATCATCCGGCAGGGGGCCAAGGTCGGAAATTTTGTGGAGATGAAAAATACGGTTTTTGGCAGGGGATCCAAAGCCGGCCACTTCTCCTATCTGGGAGATACCGAGGTCAAGGATAATGTCAACATCGGTGCGGGTACGATCACTTGTAACTATGACGGGGAGAAGAAGCACAAAACCCTTATCGAAGAGGGGGCTTTCATCGG
>JAGLRY010000142.1 GCA_023135995.1 Candidatus Aminicenantota bacterium
ATGATCATATATTCTCCAATCTATTGGGTAAGATCTCGCTTGATCAAGGGGGAGCCTCTTCATTTAATAGAAAGACTGGGAATAGGGTTTTCGGTGGAAAAGAAGGAGGGCAAATCCCTTTGGATTCATGCCGTATCAGTGGGAGAGGTCCTTTCTTTGCGAAAGTTGATCGCTGAGATAAAGGACAAGCACCCGGATTGGATCATCCATTTCTCTGCACTGACCCATTCAGGATTCCAGATCGCGAAAAAAGAAATGTCCCTCGCTGATAACGTTTTTTTAATCCCCTTGGATTATGGTCCTGTTGTTCGCAAATTCTTTGATAAACTGAAGCCAGACCTTTTTATTCTGGCGGAATCGGAATTCTGGCCGAACTTACTGAGAGAGGCAAGGAGACAAACAAAAGGAGTGCTCCTTATTAACGGACGCATTTCCTCCCGTTCGAGCAAAAGGTTTGTGGCATTCAGATATTTTATGAACAGGATTTTTCAAAATATCAGCTATTTTTTGGTCCAGACAGACAAGGATAGAGTAAGTCTGGTGAATGCGGGTGTGGATGCCGATCAGATCGCCGTTGGAGGAAACCTGAAAGCTGAGATCGACCTCCCCGTTTTTGCTGATCAAGCGCTTGTAGACCTCAAAGAACGCTTGGGAATTGACGAATCACAAAAGATCGTTGTGGCAGGAAGCACTCATAGGGGGGAGGAGGAACAGCTTCTGTCCGCGTATGTCCGTGCGAAAGAAAAGAGGGCAGACATCCAGTTGATTCTCGCACCCCGGCACGTGGAGAGAGCAGGAGAGGTCGCAAAACTGTGTGAGAGACTGAATGTGAGGGTCAATCGCAGGACAACAGTTCAACCCGGCGACCGATGGGATGTCCTCATCTTGGATACGTTGGGTGAACTCATTCAATTTTATGCGATATCTGATGTTGCGTTTGTGGGCGGAAGTCTCATTCCCTGGGGAGGACAGAATCTTTTGGAACCCGCATTCTACAGTAAACCTGTTTTTTTTGGCCCTCATATGGATAATTTTGCTTATCTGACCCAAACCTTTCTGGAGGCGGATTCTGCGCGAGTCCTCAGGGAAAATGGTGATTTGGAAAGGATGTTTCTTTTTGAGGACGATGAGGCTCTACATCTCATGGGACGCCGAGCCAAAAAAACCTTAAACGCCCTCAGCGGAGCGACCGAAAAAGCGCTTGCTGTGATTGAGGACTTTATGGGTGAAGAATAGCTAGATCGACATTTCTTATGAATAATTCAGGTTAGGTATTCAATCGGTAATTCGATGTAGAAGGGGATTCAATCCGATTAAAATTTTATAGGTGGATACCTCGGCCCATCGTGCCAATTCATCCGCTGAAATGCTTTCTTTTCCCTGATTTCCGATGAGTACGGCCTCATCACCAACGGACACACTGGAATCGAGTTTCAGTTTCACTTCCATGTGATTGGCGGTGACAGATCCTACAATTGGAGCTCTTTCACCGCTCAAAAGGACAAATCCGCTCCCGGCCACGTTGAAGGGATACCCATCCGAGTAGCCAATGGGAAGCACCGCGATCTTTTCCCTGTTTTCGGCAATGTAAGCTCTGTGATAAGAGATGGAATCGCCGGGCCTGAGGGTCTTTACGGCAGCCACCCGGCATTTGAGCTGGAGTACGGGTTTGAGAGCAAGCTTGTCTTTGTATTGGGATTTTTCTGAAGGGTAGTACCCATAGACTAGTATTCCTGGTCTGACCATGTCCAGGTAAGAATCTGGATAAGACATGATGCCGGCACTGCTGGCCGCATGTTTTCTTCCGAGGACGATCCCATCTGTCTTCGCTTTCTGGCAGAGAGCGAGCAGCCGTTTGATCTGCTCCTTGTCGAACTCTTTCTCTTCGGTGAGTGTTGTTGAGATACCCAGGATTTTTAGGTTGTTGAATGTGGCAAGTTCAGAGATCAATGAGAAGGCTTGGTGATGGGGTATACCCATTCGACCCATTCCTGTATCAATATGGAAGTGGATTTTGGCGACCTTTCCCATCTTTGCTGCCGTTGTGTTCAGAATTCTCACGTCACTGGTAAACACAGATTGGGAAATTTGGTGTTTGACCAGCAGTTCTGCATATTCAGGAAAAAAAGGCCCAAAATTGAGGATGGGACAATCCACTCCTGCCTCTCTCAATTGGATAGCCTCTTCAAGCTTACAGACCATGAGGGAATCGATGCTCATTTTTTCCAAATAGCGGGCCGTAGGGATCAAGCCGTGACCGTAGGCATTGGCTTTGATTACAGCCATCACAGGCCTCTTGACTTGTTTCCGAATTCTATCCAGATTCCATCCCATATGGTCCATATTCAACTCGATCCATGTGTCATGTTTTAGTTGGGTGGAATGTTTCCGCAAGGGGAGTGATAGGAATAATGAGTCCCTTTTTTTTGAGGCAAGGAGAGTTAAGGGGCTAAATCCAGAAAACATCAAAAAATTCCGTCTCGTCCATTTCATGTTTATCTCGCTTATTGTAGTTTAGATTGCATCCTTCTAACCTGGATTATTCACGAGTCGAGGCCAACCCACCCCACCCTAACATTAATGGATGCAAGGCGCAAATGATGGCTCGCCTGAAAAGTAAAAAATGTCGATTATGAATAGAAAG
>JAGLRY010000143.1 GCA_023135995.1 Candidatus Aminicenantota bacterium
TCACTGAGTGGTTCAGGAAATATGTGGGGACAAAATACGAGGGAGGTTCGATGCCCTGGCTGTATCATCACTATGCCGGCCATGACAACAACCGCGACTGGTTCATGTTCAACCTCCCAGAAACTCGGGCCGTGACCAAGGTTCTCTACCAGGACTGGATCCCCCAGGTCCACATCGATGAGCACCAGATGGGCTCCACGGGCGCACGCCTTTTTGTGCCTCCATTCATGAATCCTCCTGTGCCGACCATACATCCTCTTGTCTGGAGAGGTGTAGCCCTCTGCGGAACAAACATGGCCTTTGACCTGCAGAAGGAGGGTTACTCAGGGGTTGTCTATGACAGAAGCTTCACCGGATGGTGGATCGGCGCGTGTGACGATACGTCTTGGCTCCACAACTCGATCGGGCTTCTCAGCGAAATGGCGTCTGTGAGAGTGGCGGCTCCAATCTATATAGATCCCACAGAGGTGTCCGAATCTTACACAGAAAAGCGGATGCAATTTCCTGATCCCTGGCCGGGCGGCTGGTGGAGATTGAGAGATATCGTCGACTATGAGCTCGTCCTATCCATGAGCCTTGTCAAAACAGCTTATCTCTACAAGGAAGATTTTCTGTTCAACTTCTACAAGATGTGCAAGGACAGCATTGAAAAGCGGGAGGAAGGACAACCCTTTGCTTTTGTCATTCCTAAAACACAGAGAGATTATCCCACGACATTGAGAATGCTGGGCATCCTGCGGATGGGCGGAGTGGAAGTCCACCAAGCCAACGCAGACTTCACCGCCGATGGGAAAGTTTATCCAGCTGGCTCCTTTGTCGTCCTTCTTTCACAACCTTACCGGCCATATGCACAGGCTTTGCTCGAGAAGCAAAAATATCCTGATATTCGACAGTACCCAGGAGGTCCACCCGTTCCTCCCTACGATAATGCCGGTTGGACGCTCCCCCTGCAAATGGGCGTTCGTTGCGAACAGATCGATCATCCTTTTAAGGCAGACCTCACAAAACTGGATGAAGTTTCCTATCCTTTCATTACACCCCCTCAAGCGACAGCGCCATATATCGTCCTCGATTCCAAAAAAAATGCCTCCTACTCGGTCGTTTTTGCACTTCTTAAAGATAAAGCAGAGATCTATCGTGCTAAAGAACACATCCATAGCGACACAATGCACGCGTGCACGGGGAGTTTTATCGTAAAGAACACACCCCAGGTTCAAAAATCCCTTCCCGGTCTCCTGGAGAAGTGGCACGTTGAGGCGTATGAGCTCGATAGCGTTGAAGATATCCCGAAGTCACCCTTGAAAAATCCACGGATCGGACTCTACCAATCCTGGCGATCCAACATGGACGAAGGTTGGACACGGTTTGTTTTTGATGATCTAGCTGTGCCCTTCACCACACTGCACAACAAAGATTTTAAGGGTACCAAAAAAGAAAAGCTCGACCTGAAAGCCAAGTACGATGTGATCGTCTTCGCGGACGAAGATCCCGACATGATCAAAAATGGAAAACCCAGTCCGACCAGCCGCTATGCTCGTTACTTCCGCGGAGCAAATATTCCTCCTGAGTACGAGGGCGGTATCGGCAAGGAAGGAGTTGACGCACTCAAAACCTTTGTGGAGAAAGGCGGCATACTTGTCACATTGAACAGTGCTACAGGCCTCGTCTTCAAGGATTTCACAGCTCCTGTGAGCAATGCACTGGAGAAGATCGACCGCAGCAAATTCTTCTGCCCCACCTCTCTCCTCAAGATTAAAGTGGATAACTCATCCCCGATCGGCTACGGAATGCCCGCAGAGGCTGCGGCGATGTTCTCCCGCAGTCTTGCCATGAGTACGCGTGTGCCTTCGGGCGAGTGGGACAGGACAGTTGTCGCCAGCTATCCCAAAGAAGATATTCTTTTGAGCGGTTGGCTAGTGGGAGAAGACCAGATCGCCAGAAAAGCAGCCGTTGTGGATGTGAAACACAAAAAAGGACACATCATCCTCATCGGATTCCGGTGTCAGCACCGCGCTCAGTCTCACGGCACATACAAATTCTTGCTCAATGCCCTGCTCTACCCTCAATTGGACTAGCTATCGTAAAGGGGAAAACGTAAAACGTTTTTTTTATACGCAGTGAATTGTAGGGTCAGCTCCCCGAGCTGACCGATGTAGGGTCCATTC
>JAGLRY010000144.1 GCA_023135995.1 Candidatus Aminicenantota bacterium
GTCCAGCCCTTTACACGGTTTTGGAAATGCGTACACCACCCAATGCTCATTTTGAAACGCGGATAAAATAAGCTATAATAAATTTCGAATATTATAATTATTTGAGCTTGTCACTTTTTTAGCCTGGATTATTCAGGAGAAAGATGAATAAGAAAGATTTTTATGAAATCCACTCTGATGTGTGCAAAACCCTCGCAAACCCCAAACGACAGGAAATTTTAGACAATCTCAGGGAAAAAGAGATGACTGTCAACGAAATCGTCGAGAAAACAGGTATTTCTCAGGCCAATCTCTCACAACATCTGGCCATCTTGCGCACAAAGGGGATCGTAACCTCACGCCGCGATGGGATCAATGTGTTCTATTCCATAACAAACGCAAAGATCATCCAGGCCTTCGACCTCATCAGTCAAATGCTCGATGATTTGCTCGCCTCCCAGGCCAAAACTGTTAAAGACGCCATCAAAACGAAGAAATAGCCCCCATGGCCCCCCTCAAATCTGATCACAAGATGGAGTGGCCAGGAAACTTACTCGCCGATGATCTTTACCAACACCCGTTTTGGCCGTCGGCCATCAAACTCGCCATAGAAGATCTGCTCCCAGGGACCAAAATCCAACCGGCCGTTGGTAATAGCAACCACCACTTCTCTCCCCATGATCGTTCGTTTCAGATGAGCATCCGCATTATCCTCTCCGGTCCGGTTGTGTAAATATTTGGAGATGGGTTCATGAGGAACAAGACCCTCCAAAAACACCTCAAAATCCTGATGCAATCCACTCTCATCGTCGTTGATAAAGACGCTCGCCGTGATGTGCATAGCATTGACCAGACACAGCCCCTCTTTAACGCCGCTTTTTTCTAAAAGGGCTTCAACCTCTGGGGTGATGTTTAAAAAGTCACGCCTTTTGGGCACATGAAAAGTCAAATGCTCTGTCAAGGATTTCATGGCTTCCTCTTCAGAGAGATCTTTATTCCACCTCCACCCAATATCAGCAGGATCAACGATTGAACGAATGTCCTCCACTGGATCTGATCGGCAAGGAAGAGAGAATAGATGAGGAAATAGACACCAGAAGCCGCAAGGATGACATAAATGCCCATCATGATCTTCCAAGCTCTACGGTTTGTTTCCGGTGTGTCCTCAGAGAAAAACTTGTTGTAAAGGAGCATCCCGATGAGACACACAATCCCTAACGCAGCAAATATCAGCCAGAAAACCGTGATCTTCCAGAGCACATTGGGTTCAAGAGCGACTCCTGCAGCCAATTTTTCAGGGTCTGGCGCCAGAGGTTTTAGCATTTTCTCGTAGAGGATCGCCCCAAAATTGCTGCCGAACAGACTTCCAAACACCCCATAGAGGAACGCATACCCCATGTAAGTGGCCACGTTATCTTTGGGCGCCACAAGTCCCACATAGCTGTAGTACTTGGGATGGGCGGTCATTTCACCGATCGAGAATACAGCAATGCCGAGGATGAACATCCACGCCGAATGAGTAAAGGCCAGGACGACAAATCCACATGCCCCAAAAATGATCCCAACGGACATGACCGGAATGGCCTTCATGTTTTTCGTGATACGGCTGACCAAAAGAACCAGGAGAATAATAGTCCCTGCATTGATGATCGTTACGAATTCCGCATCGAACTCAAAAATGCGGAGTATCACGACTTTTTTCATGAACGCCGTTACAGGAGTCCGGTTAATAAAATCACGCAAATACCATAGAATGGACCCGAACATCTGGAAGTAAAGGATCCAAAAACAGGAATAGACCAGGATCATCAACATGAATCGGGAGTCACTCAGCACCAACATCGCCTCACTCAGCACCTGTTTGATAGATTTGGTGCTTTCAGGCTTCTCCGGTTCTTTGTACACAAATATCGTGGGCAGCATCATCAGGAAACACCAACTGGCCGAAGAAAAGAAGATATATCGCCAGTCGAATCCCTTGATCCAACTGACGAATAACGGCGCGATAAAGGCGCCCAAGTTTATACACCAATAATAAACGCCAAAGCCGAATCCACTGGTTTCTTTGGTTGTGGTTCTGGCTACAGTGCCTGTTATGATCGGCTTAAACAGCCCGCTTCCTGTAGCCATGATCAGGAGGAAGAGGAATATCAATCCATAGGATGTGACATTTCCTGCCGCAAAATATCCGATGGAGAGCAAAGAGAAAGCCACCAGCAGCATTCTCCGGTAACCTAATCTTTCTGCTAGGGCACCGCCCAGAATGGGCATGATGTATGTCAATGCGTAGACGAATCCCTGGAGGAAGCCCACAGCCTGGTTTCCATAGCCCAGGATATCGACCAGGTAGATAGCGAGGACGGCATTCAATCCATAATAGGCCCCGCGTTCAAAAAACTCCATCATGTTGGCCACCCAAAATGTGGCCGGGAAGGATCTCAATAGGCCTTTCTTCTCTTTTTCAATCATCCAACACTCCCTTCTCCTGAATAGTTCAGATTAGGATTTAAGGATCTTAATAGCTCTATTGATATCCTTGACATCAAGGATAACAGCCGCACTCTTTCCTTTAGAACTGAGTGTTCCGTAACAATACTCGATGTTGATCCCCTTATCTCCGAGCTTTGTGGCGATCTCTGCGAAAGCACCGGGCCTGTTTTCGAGATCAACCTTGAGCACTTCCCTGATATCTGTCTCATAATCCAGCTTGTTCAAGATTTTCATCGCCTTGTTGACATTCTTAACAAACAATTTGGCTGTGTCCTGGAAAAGCCCGATGGCTTCGATATTGATTCCATTTTCAGCCAGATGGCTGCATAATTCACCCAAGGTCGACGGACGATTTTCCAAAACCACAAAAATTTCTGATATTTTCTCCATGATAATCCTCCTTATTAAATCCCAGCATCACTTTTTTGAATAAGCCTTGAGGTACTGGGCACGGAAATATGCACTGGCCTCGCCTAAATCTTTAAACATCAATTCCTGATGCCTGAAAGAGAGTTCCCCTTTAAAATCATCGACTCTCTCGTATTCATGCCGGTCCATCCAATCCTGCAGGCCTTTGAGGAGATTCTGAATTTCCCCCAGCCCTTTCTGGTAAAAGAGGGTGCAGACCTGAACACCCGAAGCACCTGCAAGAATCTGTTTCACCACATCCTCAGAAATCTTGATTCCACCGGATGATGCAACATCACATTCCACTCTCCCCGATAAAAGACCAACCCATCTCAACGAATGAAAGAAGTTAGCTTTCCCGATATGCGATCTTGTCTTCAGAGTTTCAACATCGATATCCGGCTCGAGAAACCAGTTAAAAAGGACAATGGCATCACATCCCGATTCCGCCAATTGTTGGCCCAAATGGGACACTGATGTGATCTGAGACTTGAGTTTGACGGAAATGGGGATGGACACTTCGCGTTTCACAGATCTCAATATCTCTAAATGACGATCTTCATATTCAGCGCCCGGGATGGCGAGACTGATAGGATGGAAGGACACATTGAGCTCCAATCCATCTGCCCCGGCATCCTGAATCTGCCGTGCGAATCGCGGCCACAGCGAAGGAGTCTGGCAGTTAATGCTGGCGATAATGGGGATATCAACGCTCTGTTTTGCCACTTCGATCAATTGGATCAGATTGTGCGGAGCGTACTCCAACAGGCTGCCTGAACGCATATAATCCAGAGCTTCAGGATGGATACTATAATCGCTCTTTGGGATATCCCCGTCTATCAAGAACTGTTCCTCAAATATCGATTTTAAAACAACAGCTCCAGCTCCTGCATCCTCACACTTCTTGATCCCTGACACAGTCCTGGTCAGATCACTGCTGGATACGATCACAGGATTCCTGAGTTTCAATCCCATGTATGACGTGCTTAAATCCGCCATCAAACACTCCTTCCTCGCCGATGCAGCACCCGACCCGACCTACCACTCAACTCGTGAATAAGTTAAGTCTAATAATTATACCAAGAAAACACCAAATAAGCGAAAAACCGTGAATTATATAGAATTAATCTGGATTATTCACGATCCAACCCGCCCCACCCTAACATTAAGGTCGCAAAGACGAGGAAGTGGCCCACGAAGCTGTAGTG
>JAGLRY010000145.1 GCA_023135995.1 Candidatus Aminicenantota bacterium
AGGGTAAAAAATGTCGATTATAATATTGATGGCTATGAAAGTGGAATTGTCAGATTGCTTTTCTGGAAGAATAAAGTAATCTATTGAAATTGATTTATTTGTAATAATTATCGACATTTTTTATGAATAATTCAGGTTAATCGAAGATCTTACCAGGATTCAGGATACGGTTGGGGTCAAAGTGATCTTTGATCCCTCTCATGAGTGAGATCTCTTCCTCACTCAGGACATAGGACAGATAAGGTTTTTTGATGATCCCTATCCCATGCTCCCCGGAGATCTTCCCTCCTCTCATCCGGCAATCCCTGTAGAGCTCTTCCCGGACTTTGGCTAGCTTATCCTTCCATTCCTCCTCGGGAAGAGGAATGATTGTTCCGTTCTCATACCGGGCCTTCATGATGTGGGTGTGGACGTTTCCATCGGCCGCATGTCCAAATGTGGGCAGCCAGATCTGCAGATCTTCCGAAACCTCATGAACACGTTTGACATGATGTGCAATTTCGGCCCTGGGAACGACAATATCCAAAATTTCCAGTGTGTACGCTTTTATGGCTTCATAGACCTTGCTCCTAATTTCTAACACCTGCTCTTGTTTTTTAGGGTTGTCGGCCACAAAAACATCCAGCGCCTCCTTTTCCATACAGAACTCGGCGATGATCTCAGACATCTTGTCCAGCTCGTCCTCACTCGCGGCATCGATGATGATCAACAGAAAGGTCTCCCCTACAGAGACCGGCCACTGCTTCCTCAAAAACTTGGCGGTGATCTCGATGACCTCTCTTGGGACGAACTCTACGGCTAAAGGGAGAATTTTGCGATGGATCAGATAGGGCACGGTTTCGATGGCTTTTTCGAGATTATCGTAAGGAATGATGAGAGAGCGCATCACTTCAGGTGCGGGCATCAGCTGAATGATGGCCTTGGTGATGACGCCGAGAGTCCCTTCGGAGCCTATAAAAAGATTCACCAAGTTGTATCCCGTGCTCGTCTTCATCAGCTTTCCACCGGGCTGGATGATCTTACCTGAAGGCAGAACAACCTCTAATCCCCGGATATAGTTCCGAATCACCCCGTATTTGACAGCGCGGGCCCCACCGGCATTTGTGGCGATAACACCTCCTACCATGGCACTTTCTTCCCCGGGATGAGGCGGGAAAAACAGCCCTGTCTCTTCCACGGCTTCGTAAAAATCCATCAGCCGCACACCCGCCTCCACTACGGCCATCTGGTTCGCGATGTCCACTTCCAAGACCCGGTTCATTTTTTCCAGTGACAGCAGAATGCCGCCAAATGAGGGCACACACCCTCCACAAAGGCCCGACGCCCCTCCGCGTGGGGTCACAGGGACATTTTCTCTGTTGGCGAGTTTGAGGATTTCTGCGATCTCTTCAGCAGTACCGGATTTGATCACGACCTCTGGAAATTTGGAGATATCCGAAAGGGAGAATTCATCATGGCTGTAGTCGATCATCTCTTCCTGGTCGACGAGCATGTTTTCCTTCCCGACGATCCCCTCCAATTCATCAAGGATATCTTGGTTGACTGTGTTATACACGCTGTATCTCCTTTTTAGTGGTCCACTCGTGGAACAGACCCTACATGCAAAATGGGGACTGGCTCCGATATTCTGATAAGGAATGAGGTGCCTGTACCCATTTTCATCCTTAGCAATCCCGAGATGGACCGATGTAGGGTCAGCTCCCCGAGCTGACCGAAAAATGGGGACTGGCTCGTTTTTCCGGTAGGAAAAAGGTGCCTGTACCCATTTTAAGATGTTTCAATGTAGGATCCCTTCCCCTAACGGACCGTTTGGGAAACGGTCCCTACATCGTTTCACGTTTTATGTTTTACGCTT
>JAGLRY010000146.1 GCA_023135995.1 Candidatus Aminicenantota bacterium
TGATTATTTTTTTACGATCACAGCAGGAATATCAGCCTTACGGACCAACTCATTGAAAACAGGAAGGTCTGTCTTTAAAACAGCCTTGAGCTTTTCGATCTGTACGTCAACTTTGCCAGACAATCCTTCAAATACGGTGTAAGACTGATCCGTTGGCTTAGCATCGGCACTGGATACAACCCCGATCAGAGAAGCGATCTTGTTATCGAGCAGAATTGGATAATTGAGTGGATCCTGTCCACTTTTAGACTTGGACTGGATGAGCACATCCTCAACCTCTTTAAGTTTATCCTTCAAACTCTTTCCGGCTTCTTGGATCTCTCCCACATCAGGATTATCCTTGATCTTTTTAAGAAAGTCATCGATCTGCTTCCTGACTGTACGGAGCTGATTGATGGATGTATTGACTTCAGTCACCTTGTCACGGATCTTGATCAGAAGATCAAATTGTGCCTGGAAATCTTCCTGTGAGGTCTCAAGAAGGGGATCTTTTTTCCACTCCCATGATTCTGTCAGAGATGTATCACCGACCGTTAATTTCACCCGATAGACTCCGGGTACGGCTATGGGGCCGTTGAGCCTCCCCGCCCAAAGAATAGCACCCGGCACGCTCTTGGCATCCTCATAAGACATATCCCAGACGAACCGGTTCATCCCGGGCTCTGCTAACACATTTGCGGCTCTTCGTCCTCTAGATCTCCCCTGGGGGGCTTCTGCACTCTCTTTATCCTCTTTTTTGCTCGTGAATTTTTTGATGAGCTGACCTTCAGAATCCAGAAATTCAAGTAAAACCACACCATCCGGCTTCTCTTTGAGATAGTAGGAGATCACAGAGCCGCTGGGCGGGTTTTGCCCGACATGGGGCCTTGGAAAGTCACTCCCTCTCATGCGGAAGGAATCCCGCGGCTTGAACAGAAATACATCGGCTTGGCTAACCTCTTCGGTCAGCTGATGGAGCGGTGTCAGGTCGTCCAGGATCCAGAAGGAGCGTCCGTGAGTTCCAACGACCAGGTCATCTTCCTTCACGACCATATCATGGATCGGAACAACAGGGAGATTTAACTGGAGTGACTGCCAGTGAGCGCCGTCATCGAAGGACACAAAAACCCCTGTTTCCGTTCCTGCATAGAGAAGACCCTTCCGCTTCGGGTCCTCTCTCACAACGCGGACAAACGTGTTTCCGGGCAAACCCTTCGTGATCTTTTTCCAAGTTTTTCCAAAATCTTCCGTCTTGTAGATGTTGGGCCCGAAGTCGTCCAGTTCGTGTCTGTCAACAGCAAGGTAGGCCGTTCCTGCATCAAAGGTCGAGGCTTCAACCATGCTGATCAAGCTCCACTCCGGCATCTCTTTGGGCGTGATGTTTGTCCAGTTTTTACCGCCGTCCCTGGTGATATGAACCAGGCCATCATCCGTCCCAACCCACAAGATATTCGAATCATGGAAAGATTCGGCCACTGCAAAAATCGTGCAATAATACTCCACGCTGGTATCATCATGGGTGATCGGCCCACCCGATTTTTGTTGTTTTGTCTTGTCGTTGGTAGAGAGGTCAGGGCTGATGATCTCCCAGCTCTGCCCCTCATTGGTCGTCTTGAACAAGACCTGCGCCGCGTGATAGAGGACGTTGGAGTCGAATCTCGAGACGACGATCGGGGCCGTCCACTGGAAACGGTACTTGAGGTCCTTAGCGCCCCATCCCATCGGATTCTCAGGCCAGGCAGTGATCACCCTTGCTTGCCTGGTTTTATAATCCCAGTGCGTGATGAGGCCTCCATAACTACCGGCATATACGATATCGGGATTGTCATGGCGCGGAGCGATGTGGCCGCTCTCCCCTCCTCCCACAGAATGCCAGTCCGGCTTGTCGATACCACCCCCTTTGGTACGACTGGCGATCCGGACAGTGCTGTTATCCTGTTGTGCGCCATAGACCCTGTATGGAAAAGAGTTATCTGTCGTCACATGGTAGAACTGAGCCGTGGGTTGATTGTCCTGAGCTGTCCAGGACACACCGCCATTGGTGCTGACATTCGCGCCGCCATCATTCCCGTTGATCATCCGCTCGGGATTCCCGGGATCGATCCAAAGGTCATGGTTGTCTCCGTGCGGCACACGGATAGAAGTGTATGTTTTTCCGGCATCCACCGAACGGTAGAGGCCAGTGTTGAGCACATAAACCGTATTGGCGTTTTTGGGGTCAGCATATATCCGGCTGTAGTACCACGCGCGCTGGCGCAGACGGCGATCCTCATTCTTCTTCACCCAGGTCTCCCCTCCATCATCCGACTGGAATACTCCTCCGTCCCTGGCTTCGACAATGGCCCAGACTCTATCCCTCTGTGCGCCGGATACAGCCACGCCGATCTTACCGAGTATTCCTTTCGGAAGACCTTTATTGCGAGAGATCTCTGTCCATGTATCCCCGCCATCGACGGATTTAAAGAGTCCACTTCCATCACCGCCGCTTGTCAGGCTGTAAGGTGTCCGTGACGTCTCCCAGATGGCGGCATACAGGACCCTCGAATTAAACGGGTCCATGATGAGGTCGATGGCTCCGGCCTTATCACTGCGGAAGAGGATCTTCTCCCATGTTTTCCCTCCGTCTTTAGACCGGAACACACCCCGTTCATCGTTAGAACCATAGATATGGCCCAGCGCTGCAACATAGACCAGATCCGGGTCACGCGGATGAACCCTGACCCTCGATATCTGACTCGTATCGGCCAAACCGATGTACACCCAGGTCTTTCCGGCATCCGTGGATTTATACATGCCATCTCCATGAGAGACATTTCCCCTGATTGGAGCCTCTCCCATTCCCACATAGACTACATTGGGATCCCATTCGGAGACTGCAATGGCTCCCACAGAGCCTGTGTTGAAAAAACCATCAGAAACGGGTTTCCAGTCCAACCCACCATCTTCGGATTTCCATACTCCTCCACCCGTTGCACCGAAATAATAAGTATGGGGAAGACTGGGAATGCCAGTGACCGCTGTCACTCTCCCTCCACGGTAAGGCCCGATACAGCGCCACTTCATAGC
>JAGLRY010000147.1 GCA_023135995.1 Candidatus Aminicenantota bacterium
TGGACAATCCAAACAGAAGAGCAAAAATCAGACAGAGAAACATTTTATTTTTGGCCAATCTCGCCATTTTGGTCGATCTCATCTCAAATCTCCTCCCTAATCGCTTTTAACGTTTCTAGTTTGACGTTTTGCTAGGTCTCCCTCTGCGTCTCCCCCTGAAAGCCATGACAACAAGTGGAGGGGCGATGATCGTTGTCAGCAGAGACATTCCCAGGACGACCGTGTACATATCCAGTGAGATCGTTGCCAGCCTGATGCCAACAAGACCGACAATGATCCCCACCTCACCCCTTGGAATCATACACACACCTGTTTGAAAACGCGTCCTCCTGTCCTCATTCAAACAGCCAATATACGCTCCTGCCATTTTGCTCACCACAGCAATGAGCGTGATAAACAGAGTCAAAAAGAGTAAGTTTGGGGAGAGGAACGCTCTTGGATTCAGATGAGCCCCCATCATCACAAAGAAAAAGGGCAACAGGAACTCGTTCACATATTTGACCTTACTCTCAAGGTCGTACACACCGGCAAGCTCATCGATCATGATGCCGGCCATAAAAGCTCCGATGATGGCCGCAAGCCCGATCACATCCGCTAGCTCGGCCAGTCCCAGGCAGAGGATTACAGATACGACAAAGGGCGCCTCAGGGATATTCAGCCGCTCCACCGACCTCCGGGTCCGGCGTGCGAGCCGGGGCCCCCATAAGGTCAGGAATCCCACAAAAACCAGAGACTCAATGACCAGGAGGACAAACTCCACAACATCAAACTGTTTCTGAGCCAGGCCCTTCACTAAGGCCAATACAGTGAGTGCAATAATATCATCTAGAACAGCAGCTCCCAGTATGATGGAAGCCACCTTGTGTTTGATCAAACCCAATTCCTGAAGGACTTTAACAGATATCCCGACGCTGGTCGCCATAATAGCGGTTGCGATAAACAGGCTTTCCACCATCTCATATCCAAGGGTGAGCATCGCTCCCAATCCCATCACCAGTGGGAATATCACGCCCAGAATACCCACGAGGATCGCAGTGCGGCCTACGGCAAAAAGATCTTTGACGCGGATCTCCAATCCCACGTAGAACATGAGGAAGACCACACCGATCTCGGAAAAGGACATCAAGACGTGGTTGGAAGTGCTAACGACTCCCAGCACATACGGCCCCAAGAGCACCCCGGCAGCGATCTCACCTATGATGGCTGGCATTTTGAGCCTGACACTCAGCTCCCCGAGGATTTTTGCAGTAGTAAAAATTATGAAAAAATAGAAAAGAAGATTGCCGTTTTCCACTTTACTCTACCGTTTTCTCCATTCCTCTCTGATTTGTAAAAGCTTTATAAAACAATAATCCTCTCCCTGTCAAATCTACATATTACGATGTAGGGCAAAAAAGGGGACAGTCCCCTTTTTACAGGGGTAATAGAAAAAGGGGACTGTCCCCTTTTTTGAAGTAGGGTCCGTTCCCCAAACGGTCCGTCACTCACCGATATGAAGCTGCAGAGGCAAAAATACCAAAATCTGTGGCTTTCCCTTGTATGTTTCCAGAAAACCTCTTACAGATATAACTCTCCCTTCCAATGTACTGATCTGTGTAAATAATGAGATTTGTGCGCGTGGAATGACCGCTGAAAAATCTCCTGAAGAATTTAAAAACATAAAATTCCCCCATGTTCTGACATCCACGCACAAAAATTTCACAGACAAGAGTTCTCCCACATAATCGAAGGCGTCTTTCGCCGCTATGGCTAGAAGAGGCTCTCTCTTCCAGAGCCCCTTTTCGAGATTCCTGGCCTGCCTTTCAGCAGTAACAAAACGTTTTCTGTACTCCTCCTTAAAGGGAAACTTGGTAAACGCTGAAGCATATCCCTCTCTCAAGATGAATTCATTAAAGAGCCCAACCTCTTCAGCCCACACATAAACCAGGAGCCTGCCATATTTATCCGCCCGCTCCCAATCATATTCTATTTTTATGCGTTTATGGTAAAGATAAAAAAAGGCGAATCTCTTCGCCATGTAGGCCAGGAATCTCACCTCATCCCTTTCATCCCCTATCTCAGGAGCATCGATGCCGATAAGCCTTGCTTTATGCTCTCGTCCATCATCAAACCGGACCTTGATCGTGTCCCCATCATACACAACAATAACTCTTCCAGAATCCCCTAAGGGATCGCTTTTAAGCCTTTCATGGGTGGTCGCTGATCGACTGCCAAAAAAGAAAAAAAGCAGGATAAACAGAAAACCATAGAGTCCTGGAGTGATCCATTTTCTATGTATCATATAGATGAAGCTATCACATTTCGGTCAGCTCGGG
>JAGLRY010000148.1 GCA_023135995.1 Candidatus Aminicenantota bacterium
GCAAACGTTGCGAAAAAAGGAATGTATCCCTTGGCTCCCAACCCAATGCCAACACCCACCATGTTTTGTTCAGCAATGTAGGCCTGGAATGACCTCTTGGGAAAAGCTTTGAAAAAATCATCGGCATAAGTGGAATTCTGCACATCCCCATCGATACAAACAACCGCATCATTGATCTTGCCCAGGTTCAAAAGAGCATTTCCGTAGGCTCGTCTTGTGGCCGTAGCTTTCTCATAGAGGTTCCGTTTGAAGTTGGTCCTTTTTGACAGTTGAGGGCCTTTGACTTTTTTCGGCTTTTTGACGAACTTTTTCGCATCGATCTCTGGCATAGGACCGATCTCCTCGAGCGCCCGCGTCAAGTCGTTGTCTTTGAGCGGTTTCCCGTGCCAGCCATTTTTATCTTCCAGAAAAGAGACGCCTTTTCCTTTAAGAGTTTTTGCCAGGATAACAGCAGGCTTCTTCGACTGTCTCACCCTATCAAAAGCACGGAGAATTTCACCGACTCTATGTCCATCGATCTTATACACATCCCAGCCAAAGGCTTTGAATCGCTTTTCATACGCATGGATGTCATGACCGAACATCGTGGCCTCTGACTGGCCCAACCTGTTGATGTCCACGATGGCACAAAGGTTCTCGAGTCCCAGGTCCGAAGCTAGATTGGCGGCCTCCCAGACTGCCCCCTCGGCACACTCCCCATCCCCCATCATCACGTAAACTCTACGGCGTGATTTTCCCAGCTTCATGGCGATCGCAAGGCCTACACCGACTGAGAGGCCTTGTCCGAGTGAGCCTGTCGCGGCTTTCACCCACTTCATTCGAGGAGTGGGATGCCCTTCAAGAACGCTCGTGATCTTTCTCAGGTTCATCAGGCTTTTTATAGGAATGATCCCGGCCTCAGCGTAGACAGCCCAAAGAATTGGCGCGGCATGGCCCTTGGAAAGCACCAGTTCGTCATTGGCCCAGTCAAAAGGATCGGCGATGTTGTATGTCATTTCATTAAAAAAGAGGCAGGCCATAAGATCTGCAATGGATAAACACGTGGTGGGATGCCCCGAGCCTGCTCTGCTGGTCATTTTCAGCGAGTGAATGCGCAATCTTTGTGCGATTTTCTCTAAAACATCTCTTTTTTCCATACGATCTTTCCCTCCTATATCACCCGATCATGCCCACAACACGTTGAAAAATATTATGGAAACATAATGCAGGGAGAGGCTATTATAAAGGCTTCTTTTCACCTTCTCAACATTATTCTGAATTATTCATAAAATCTGCTGACAAATTTATATTCAAAGAACACTCAATATCTTATTGTCAGCATCTTTTACCCTGAAAACACACCTTAAGGTTGGTTCTGGATTGATTGTTCATACCAGATGCTTGTGAATTTTTCTCCAAAACCCATAGAGTCGTAGAGAACAATTGCTGGATGATTCTCCTCATCGACGGTCAATTCCACGGTTTTATACTCTTTATCTTTCATGTTCTCAAGGCCGATCCTCAGAAGCTTTCTACCCAGGCCCCGCCCCTGAAACTCGGGGGTAATGCCGAACATGTGGATACGGCCTTTTTTTTGCGATGAATCTCCTCCAATGCTGGGATGCGCCCAGAAATAGCCGATCACTTTTTCCCCATCTTTGAGCAGCAAGGCGTCACTCACTCGACACTGAGTAAGATCCAGGTAGTATTCAATCTCTTCGGTGGAATTCGGAGAAAATCCCCAACTCCCGGTAAAGATCCGATTCTGGAGCTCAGCAAGAAGAGGCTCATCGCCTTCATTGAAATGCACCACCCGGCCTATTTCAGGCTCTTTATCGAGCAAGAGGGCTTCGTCCAAATCTCTTTCTAACTCTATGTGAACACGAACAGGTGAAAAACCGGATTCCGAAAAAAAATCTCTGCCCGCTCTAAAATTTTCATGGAGACAGACATGGATCTTATCTCCACCGATTTCATGACACCGGTGGATTCCTTTTTCCCACAAGGCCGAAGCCGCTCTTTGATATGGGAAATTATGATGGACATAACAGTTCAGGACAATTCTATTTATTTTACGCTCTGAGATTATAAGCAGAAGCCCAACAACAGTATCTCCCATTTCAGCTACAAATAGATCACGCTTGGGATCAAAGTGAGGCTTGAGGAGGATCTTCTCTAAAAACCGGTGCCCTTTTTTTATTGAATGAAAAACGCCGCCGATCGTTTCTCTATAAAAATCCGCAAGTTTTGCAAACAATCCATCTGAGTAATTTCTAACTTTATATTCCATAACTTTTTATTCGTTCTACTGTGTGTCTGTTACGGTCCGCTCGGGGAGCCGACCCT
>JAGLRY010000149.1 GCA_023135995.1 Candidatus Aminicenantota bacterium
GTCCGCTCGGAGAGTCGAGGTTGCTGCAGATGAAAGGCGTCGATCCATTATAGGCATTTTTTATGAATAATTCAGGAGAATAGGGAATTGTAACAGAGCAGACAATATTATACAATTTCCAAAGCACAACATATCAAAGGTCCATCATGGAAGATAAAAAAACAGATATCCTGGTTATAACACCCCATCCTGATGACGCTGAATTCGGTGCGGCTGGTTCGGTCGCTGGATTCGTCCATCAGGGTAAATCCGTCGTCTATGTGGTCTGTTCCAACGGAGATAAGGGAACAGATGACATCAATGTCAAACCCGAAGAACTCGCTAAAATAAGAGAACAGGAACAACTGGCAGCCGCAGCCATTTTGGGTGTCCGAGAGGTCGTCTTCCTCAGATATCCAGATCAAGGTCTAGAAGACACTCCTGAATTCCGGAAAGAGATCGTCCGCCAGATCAGGATATTCAAGCCAGATCTCATCATCACTGCTGACCCTTACCGCCGATACTTCTGGCACAGGGACCACAGGATCGTCGGACGAGTCGTCCTGGATGCCATATTCCCCTATGCGAGAGATGTGTGGGCCTATCCTGATCTGATCGAAGAGGGGCTCATGCCCCACAGGGTCAATGAAGTCTGGTGCTGGGCCTCAGAGGACAAAGACATCAACCTCCGCAGAGACATTACCAAAACCTATGACCTTAAAGTTGAGGCGTTGAAGTGCCACAAAAGCCAGGTCAAAGAGCCATTCTCGAAAGAGATAGAAAAGTGGCTGTGCACTCGAGCGAAGGAGTTGGCGGAAGGCGAAAAGTTCAAGCTGGCTGAAGGCTTCCACCAGGTCGAAATATGGTGGTAGCGAACTTCCGCCGCATAAGAAGGCAATCCAAAGCTCTGTAAGTCTCCTCTGCTGTTCTCTCCCAAGAGAATGTGTTGATGATATCGCTACGGATGGTTTCTTTGGGCCAGAGCTTTCCTGTATTGGTGTAGAAGTACTCAATGCAATTCGATAGAGAATCCGGAGAATCGGGTAAAAAACAGAATCCATTTCTCCCTTCTTTCACGATGGTCCTCATCTTACCGATCTGGGATACAAGTACAGGTGTCCCGCAGGCCAAGGCTTCCAGAACCACGAGTCCGAAGGATTCATACAGGGAAGGAACGATCAAGGCATCAGCCTTTGAATAGTATTTCTTTAATTCCGATTGGCTCTTGGAACCCAAAAACACGACCTTATCCTCGAGTCCTTTCTCTCTGACAGCCCGATTGATGCGGATGATCTCTTCATTTTTAGCAAAATCTCTCGTTTTTTCTCCGCCTCCGATGACAACCAGCCTCAAGCGGCCAAAGAGAGGCGTCTGTCTCTTTTGCAAAATGTTAAAAGCATCGATCACTGACATGAGGCCTTTAACCGGCTCTATGCGGCCGACATACAGGAGGATACGATCTTGCTCTCCAAACCCCGTTTCGGAAAAAACGCTGTTGTCATCGACAGGATAGAAGAGCTGCTGATTGATCCCCGGATAGATCACATCGATTTTCCCTGGATAAACTCCAGATTCTTTGATCAAACTGTGCTTTTCCTCTGTCGATGTGGATATGATCTTGTCCACATCGTGTACGAGATCTTGCTCTGTTTCTATGCGGCTCGTGTGCTCTAAACCCCCGATCGCTTTATTCTTCAAGAACGCTAATGTGTGAAAGGTATGAACAAGGGGAAGGCCGAACCGGTGCTTCATCCATACTCCAGCCATTCCCGAAAGCCAATAATGGGAATAGATCAGGTCATAACGTTTGTCTTCCTCGCAAATAAACCGCTCAAGATTATAGGCAAACTCGGGCAAATGGCCACAGAGTTTCCTGCGGTCGAATGCATGCTCCGGACCCCCCTTCAAGTGGACGACACGGAGCGAAGCGCCTTGCTTTCTTATTCCCCGGATTTCCGGATTCTGCACTCGAGTGAAGATATCGACCTCCGCGTCAGGAATATCTGTCAGTCTGGAGCACAGCTCTTTGAGATAGACATTCATGCCCCCAACACCATCCCCACCAATCAACGAAAAGGGACAGCAGTGGAAGCTCAAAACACAGATTTTCACTCGGACGATTCTCCTCGTTTTAGAATTAAGCTATATATTTTACACTCTTTGGCACCAAAATCATATTTGTATTTTTCTCTTCCTCTCAAAAAATCGACATGGCTTTTTCCCCTGGAAATAGCCTCGACGATGGATGAATGGAAGAGATAGAAGCCCGGGCTGAACGATGCATATTCCAGGTCGTAAGCCACATTGTAAAACAGCACCTCATTGCCATACAGAAAGCTGAGAAGAGCTGAGATGATCGAGTCTTCAAAGAAGAGCACATCCATCTCCACCCACCCTTTTTCTGAGAATCGATGGACAACTTTTCTAAAAAAGTCGGGCATCCCCTCTGTTGTCCAAAACGCAAGTTTTTCAGGACCGCTCTTTTGGTGGAGAGAGATAAAACCCTCGATGGCAGGCAGAAGGTGGCGTGTTTCGGTGATCTTCTTTATCTTGATTCCATCCAGTCCCTCTATCCGCCTCAGTTTGCGCCGAAGCTCGTGCCGGTTTTTTCTCTTGAGACCGTTAATGTAGTCCTTATAGGTTGATGGAATGGAAAGGACCGGAGTCACCTCAGTTTCTCTCAGGCTGTGGGAAAAGCCATATTTCGACGCCATCTCTGGAACAAGAACACATGTGGGTGAAGACGATCGAATGTTGATGAATTCCATGTGTGTTTGATCGAGGTAGTTCTCCCTAAAATAGCGAAGAAGACTTTTGTAAAATTCTTCTTTTTTATCCTGCAGAAATATAAAATCGCAATAATCCGTTACCTCATGACTGGCCATGAAGCGAAGACTCCGCCCATCTGTCATCAAGGGAGCGATACCGATCATGTGATCCTGGTCATCCTTGAAAAGAAGGACCTCAAGATTGTTATTCCCGGATAAAAACTCCCACCAGGAGCTGAACCATTCATGCGTAAGAAACACCAAATCCTGCCCAGAGACATTGAGAAAAGCGTTCCATTCCTCCGCGAGGCCCAGGAAACGATCAAACTCAGTGATCAGGTCGACTTTCATGAATTCCTTATTTTAGCCCTTATCCCACCAACAGTAAACAGTCAGTCAAGCTAATTCGTCAGCACGCGAATTTTCCTCCAGCGCGGAAAATCCGCTCTTTCCTC
>JAGLRY010000015.1 GCA_023135995.1 Candidatus Aminicenantota bacterium
GATCTGGAGCGAATATAGAATAAAAGAGCCAGTATGAGTAAAATACCACACCCGGCCAGAGCCAGAATAAACATCAGCGGGGTCTTTTTGATCTCAAGTATCTGCGCCCGGGTAAAATATTCCTCCGCCTTTCGGCGATCTCCTCTCCCTAAATAGGCCCGGCCGATCCCCTTGACCGAGATGATATCCTCCGAATTTATGGCAAGCGCCTTTTTGAAATGGTCGATGCTCTTTTCAAAATCATTATTCCAGAGCGCCAGCAACCCGAGTCCCTGATAGGCCTCATAATTTTTTGGATATTTGAGGAGTATCTCCAGGTATTTTTTAATCGCATTATCCTGATCCCCCTTCCAGGCATAGACACGGGCGATCCCGATCTTAGCATCTTTATATTCCGGCTCTACAACGAGAATTTCTTCGAATACCTTCAGGGCCTCCTCATACCTCCTATCCCAGGCGAGATAATTTCCAAGCTGGTATGCGGCATCGAGATTGGTGGGGTCCTGGGCAATGATATTCCGCTGTTTCTCGATCCCGGCATCGTATTCACCGCCAAACGCCGGCGGCAAGTGACAGGTAACAAGTAACAACAGGCCTATTATTATGATGTTTTTCCATAAAAAGACCCTTTGTCTCTGATTCCCGGGCTCCGATTTCTTAGAAACTTTCACGTTGATACTTCCCCCATGTTTGACTTCCTTTAAGAAAGTCAACAAATCCTTTGACCTGATAGGCGAGCTGGAGTTGCCGGTAGCCTACCATAGAGAGCATTGCAAAAAGCAACAGTTTGAAAACACTCCACACCCCGTGATATTGAAACAACTTCGAGGTCACCCTCTCTTTACCGATACGACTCTCGCTCCAGATTCCCATCAAGACGGCCAGAATGGATAAGAACATCCCATATAGGATCGACACAACAAAAAAGAGGAGTACAATCTCAGTTTTGAGCAGACCCATGAAATAGAGAGCAGGTATGGAGATATATCCGGCCATTTCCAAAAGCGGACCTAAGAATTCAAAGAGAAATTGGTAAGGCATGGCAAAGATGCCGATCTGCTTATAGCGCGGATTGAACAACATTTTCTTGTGAAATAAAAGAACCTGGGCCAACCCCCGGTACCAGCGATTCCGTTGTTTCCCAAAATCTTTAATATTTTCCGGCCCTTGTGACCAGGCTATCGGATAGGGAAGAAACATTATCCGTGCGTGGATCTTTTTTTCAATCAAATAACGTTGTAGGCGGACAATAATCTCCATATCCTCACAGACTGTTTCTCTGTTGCCGGTATATTCTAGGACAATCTTGGAGGTGAGTCGACCGCTCAAAAAACCACCTACATCCATCAGGAGATCGCGGCGAAAGACAGCGAACACTCCGGAGAGGATCAACAAGGAGTTAAGTGTTGCGAGTCCCATCCGAGCGGCGGTAAATGATCGCATGTATTCCACCACCTGAAACATTGCCAGCCAGTTCTTTGGGAGCGCCACCTTTACAATTCGCCCCTTTTCAATCTTACAGCCGTTGGCGATCCCGACCTGCCCACCACAGGCGGCGATGCGTTCCGGGTCTTCCACAATTGGCTGCATTACTTGAAGAAGTGTCTCCGCACCGACAATCGAGTCGGCATCCATGCTACAGACATAGGGGGATGTGGCGGCATTCAGCCCTGCGTTCAGGGCATCTGCCTTACCGCCGTTTTCCTTGTCGATCAGGATCAGGCGGGTGATTGTACTTCCATCGGGAGAACTTGCCTCATAGAAACCGCGGATACGGGCGGTGGTAAGCCTCTCTTCATATCCTATATCACGGCGGATAAAGCCGAAGGTTTTCATCAACGCCTCCAGCGTCCGATCGATCGACCCATCATTGACAACGATAATCTCGAAACGTGGGTATTTGATCCTCATTAGCGACCGGATATTCTCCACAATCGTTTCCTGTTCGTTAAAGGCAGGAACCAGAAGGGCAACGGAAGGGGTGGAAGGTGATTGATAGATGATTTTGAAGTTTATAAATTCTTTGAGTTGCAGGAAAAATCGCACTTTGATCCACGCCACCAAGATCAAAAAAAGATTTATCGTGTTGTAGATAACAAAATAGAGAATCGCAATAGTTTCCCAGATGGAAATAAAAATCATAATTTAAAACACCAAATAGGTGAATGCCTCCGAAAAATCGATTTACCCCCCAGGGGGTTTTTCTATGCCGATCAATCGCCCTGCAACTAAGTTAAACCCACTGAAATATACTATTTAACTATCCGCAGTTTACGCTGTTTGACCGACTGCCGGACTGCTTCCACAGGGTCTTGTGCCAATGACTCAATAGCCCGATGGATAGCTGGATTATCAATTTGACACAAGGCCTCGATGGCGGCCATGCGGACATCACTCGCCGGATCTCTCAGGGAGAGAGCAATCTCAACTACATAACGGGGGAGATCAAGGGCGGCGAGAAACTCGATAGCCTCTATGCGGACAGCGATTTGATGGGTATGTTTGAGAGTGCCCACAAGCTGAGCAAAAATTCCTTCTTTTTTCAGGTATTCTAAAATCGCTTTACGATCCTTCTTTCCGAAGTTCGGCATGATTGCCGCAACTTCTTTGGCAAGACCGGTCACACCTAAACGGTGCTGGGAGACCAGACTGATGAGTCTCACCACCAAATT
>JAGLRY010000150.1 GCA_023135995.1 Candidatus Aminicenantota bacterium
ACCTTTAAGATGACATGGGGGATGATCTGCGATTTCTTTAACACAGCGGCCAATTCAAGGCCTGTCAGCTCACCGAATTGGGATACCTTTTGGGTGGATTCCAATGGACCCGTCCAGAAGCTGTGCTCAAGGATGCGCGGAACGCTACGTCCCAAACTCAAACCCCATGTTTTATTCTCACCGGGTTCGTATTTAATACTGGTCAGGGATATGGCGATCTCTGCGCTCCACCCGAAATCTGTCTTCTGTGCGGCAGATCTCCAAACGCCATCCCAGGTATCATCGGCCGTGCGGCCATTGTCTGTGAACCTGCCGTCCCACTGTGTCCCCAAAAGGTTACTTCCAAAAAAATAGCTGCTTTGCTTGTCATTAAAGGTATCTAGAAAGACATAGACCGAATCGTCGGGCCTGAGGTCCGAATCTCTTTTGACCAATCGAGCGGCAATAGCTTCTGGCTGAGAGTCATAGCAGAAAAAACCGAAATAAACGCAGCTCTCATCATAGGCGATCTTAACGATCATTCGGAATTGGGCCAATTCGCCCCTTCTGGGCTGGAACTGGATAAAATCGCTGACCTCTGGAGCGCCCCTCCACGCAGCTTCATCGATAACGCCATCAATAACGATAGGCTCGGTGATCTTTTTCGCAGCCGTCTGTTTCAGCCTCCATTGCCCGAAGGCATTGGACAAAAGAAGGAGAATGGAAAAAGAAACGAGGAGAGCAATATTCTTTCGCATATAATTTCTTCCTGAAGAATATGCCAATGTACCACATCTTGATTTAAAAATGCCATAGTTGAGCTTTGCTATGTATCGTTTTTAATATAGGGACCATTTTTGTTTTTAATGTAGGGACCGTTTCCCAAACGGTCCGTTCAGGGAACGAACCATCCCTTGGTCAGCTCGGGGAGCTGACCCTACATAGAAATAATTAACCTTGTGTTTTCTGGCTAGGTTCCGGCGATGCTTAATTTTTCAATAGATAATGGTCAAAGCCTGTGGCAGTATTCTAAATTGTACTGTCCTGAATTGAGTGGAGGAATCAGGCCTGTGAACGATCTCACCATCCGTCTGGATCTCAAAAGCCTTATCTGATGATACCGTAAACCACGATGATCGGAGGGTTTCCACCTCTCTCACTTTGATGTGGTTTCCTTTCTTTGCCATCAAGGCAATATGCGCAAATCGAGAAAAAGAGCAGTTGTCAATAAGACAACCATCCAGTTTTCCATCATCGGGGAGTGCCTCCGGGCAGAGCAATCGACCAGTGGCCCAATAGCGGATATTGTTAAAGGAGGCCAGAATAAACTGTCCGTGAATTTCCCCTTTCTCAGACACGATTTTTAGAGGAAGAGGGACTTTTTGGGACCTATGCGCATCATGGATTCCTGACACTCCGGCAACAGTCTGGAGTCTCGCCCATTTAGATCCCCTTGAAGCCATATCTTCGGCGTGTTTCGATACAAAAACACCCAAACCCACATTGGCTTGACCGATATAGTGACGCAGAACAAAGTTGTCCTCCACGATACATCCCAAATCTATCCGTTTCGTGCGTTTCTTTTTTAAAGCCAAACATGCTTTGTCCAAGGAGTCGATACCGAATTCTTTCACAACATCGTTCGACGACCCCAACCCGATCATCCCGAATGTGACATCTGCGCTTCTTTTAACGATCTCATCAATAATGATGTTAAAGGTGGAGTCCCCGCCGACACCGACCAGAGTTTTATATCCCTCTGACTTCTCTCCTGCGAGTATTTTTAGGTCATCTTCACTTTGTGTGATAAATAGATCGTAGGGAACATCATATTTTTGCAGCAACTCTTCCATCTGGTTCTTTTTTCTTAGGGCTTTTCCTTTCCCTGCCGAGGGATTGAAGAGAATAGCCACCTTATCTGTGTGCATCGGATTCAAGCCTTTAGTTAAGCATCTGTTTTGTTTGCTCTTACATTTTTGTTTTTATATCTTAATGCAGCAGATCTTTCATTTCCAATGCTCTCTCTTCCAGAACTCTGTGTACATTCGCTAGATCCTTCCGAATGTGAACGAGGACCGGAAGCCAGAGGAAAATGTTGAGCACCCAAAAAACAAGCACCGACCACATCGCTGTCTTCAAGCCCCAGATCGTCGCCAGATAGGATGCCACTAGGGGGCCTATCGCTTGCCCTATCAAATCCATGATCGAGGCAAATGAGATCATCGTGGCTCTGTGTTCGGGAAGGTTGATATCCGTAAGGCAACTGTACCAGTTGGGATTGACGCCCTGATTTATGAACATAGCTGCTACGATCGTGATGATTAGAGCCCATACACCCGGGACCGCCAATGTTTGTGAAAGTGTGGCCCCATCAGGGATCAAAAAATCAGCGCGAAGAAAAAGAATCATGAACAGGATCGGAAAGCCATTGCACATTAAAGCAATAAGAGCCTTTGCGCGTTTATCCTTCTGGAAACCCCAATCCCCTATTCTTCCGAATGTGAGTGCACCCAGGGCTCCAAAGATGATAACCAAAAAAATCACAAAATTAACCGGCGCTGCTTCCATGTTGTGGATATCTTTCATGTATTTGAAGATCAGAAAGATTAGGATGGCCCCTGGAATGACGTCGACAAAATTCACGATCAACCAGAAATTGCTCCGGTTCGACCAGATGTTTTTGATATCTTTTTTTGCGATACGGAAGCGATATTCAGCCCCCTCCACAATGAGGTCGTGCAGTTCCTCCTCTTGAGCACCACGTTTTGGTTCGGGAATGCGAAGCAGGCCAAAGGCAAGGACGAGGCCTGTAAGGCCAACCATAAAATAGGCCATCCGCCAGTGGTCGGCTAAGGAACCGGCGAGCACAAATCCAGCCATCCGGCCGATAAGGATGGCTGCAGAGACGAAACCAAATGCTGTGGAACGGCGCTTGGGATTCGCTGTATCGCCCACAAGCGAAAAGATCGTTGGGATGATCGCACCGACCCCGATTCCATTTAGAGCGCGTGTGATGTAAAAGAACATATACCCCAGTTGCCCATGAGGGACAAATACGGTCAATGCGGAAGAAACACCAAAGACCAAACATCCGGCAAAGCAGATTTTTGTCCTAGACCTCCGATCAGCATAAAAGCCCGCAACGATCATGGAGATGGCAGAGAGGACCGTAAAAGTGAATGTCACCCATCCTAGAGGAACAACATTCGTCGTATCCTGGAAAAAATCCTCCAGTATGGTGTTGATCAGAGGGGGCAGCAAAGATTGATCGGCAAAATCCACCAAAAGGATGGCCAAAAAAAGAAGAAAAGACAAACCTCCAGCAGAGTATGATAGGATTTTTCGTCTGGATGTCATAAAAATTATTTAATCCAAGCGCACCAATTAAAAACCGGATCCATCAGTGCTCACGTTGTACTAGCTGTTGTCGGTACATTTCGGCCTCATCTATCCTATCCAAAGCCTCGTACAATTCGACAAGAAAAAGAATTGTCTGTTGTGTCCTCTTATTCTGTTCCCCAATAGTGTCCATCAAGATAGGAAGAGCCGCAAGGAGTTCTCCCTCCGCCTTCTCAAGCTTTCCCAAGTTCAACAAGCACTCACCGTATCTACTCCGGAGCTTGGCGATGTCTTGATTCTTGTCACCCAGATGCTTCAGTCCGATGGAAAGAGCCTCTTCAAAAATGGGCTCTGCGGCATCATAATCGCCTATTCTGTTCATCAACTCCCCCAGATTGCTCATAGCAATAGACACCCAGGGGTGTTCGTGCTTTTGGAGAATGGAGATGGCCTCTTTAAGAAGTGGTTCACTGGCCTCATAATCTCCCCTGTCCCGGAGAAGATTTCCGAGATTGTTGAGGTCAACCGCTACATTCAGGTTATCATCCCCCAAGAGCTTTCTGTCGATTGCGAGTATTTCGCGGAATATGGGCTCTGCAGCATCGTAATCGCCCCTCTCCTGGAGAAGAATACCCAGATTACTCAAAATGCTGGCTACCCCTTCATCTTCACGGCCAAAATGCTTTTGTCTTATATCAAGAGCCTCTCTGTACAACGATTCAGCTCCGTCAAGCTTCCCCTTTTCATGAAGCAAAACGGCCAGGCTGGTTAAAGGTGATGCTAGTTCTGGATGATCAGACGGATAAGCTTTTCGTGCGACATTTAAAGCTGAGCGCAACATATCCTCTGCTTTATCATAATGCCCAAGCCTGAGATAGGTCACGCCGATTGTGTGCCGGACCTCAGTCTCCACCTCTGGTTGATTGGCAAAGGCCTCTTCGATTTTATCGGTCGCAGTTTCTAGTGCCTCGAGTATGGTGATATCTTTATCACTGCCTTCAATCGGGTTGGCAGAACCCAATATGTCCTGCAAAAAGGCATTAATGGCTTTGGCTTTAGCCGCTTCTTCTTCCGCACGATCACGCTCAGAGGCAACGCGAGCGGAGAACACAGTCATCGAGATGGCAAATCCAACAAGCAAAATAAACAAAACCACAGAAAAACCAAATCCTATTTTATGCCGAGCAATCATCTTTTGGGCTTTATAAGCTGTGCTCGGCGGGCGAGCCATAACAGGTTCTTTATTAAGGTGGCGTGTGATGTCCAAAGCCAGTTCGTTAACAGTATCATAACGACGTGTGCGGTCCTTTTCCATGGCCTTTAAAATTATCCAGTCCAAATCTCCCTTGAGCTGTTTACGAAGAGCAGTCGGATCTGTCTTTCGGTGCTGAGCAATGGATATCTGGGAATCTCCCAGACTGGAGAGGCGTGTGCTGGCTTTTGGAGGGTCTGTTTCTCGGATGATCCTCTGGATTTCACTCAAACCAGCTGCACGGAGTGTTCCCGAATCAAAAGGTAACACTCCCGCAAGCAACTCATAGAGCAATACTCCCAGAGAATAAACGTCCGTCCGAGTGTCAATATCCAGCCCTGTCATCTCTGCCTGCTCAGGGCTCATGTATTCCGGTGTTCCAATGAGCTGCCCTATCTCCGTAAACATGGTCCGTTCTGTCAAACGTTGCGCTGTGGCTTTAGCCACACCGAAGTCAATAATCTTTGGGACAGGCTTATTGTCCTGGATGGCCACAAGAATATTGGAAGCTTTGATGTCCCTATGAATGATTCCCTTCTGATGGGCATGTTGGACACCTTTGCAGACCTCTTGGAACAGCTCAAGCCGTTCGCGGTTGTTCAGGCGATGAGTATCACAGTACTCTGTGATCGGAATGCCCTTTACATATTCCATCACAAAGTACGGTCTTCCTGTTTCTGTGGTGCCGGCGTCGAAGACTTTTGCGATGTTAGGGTGATCCATCATGGCCAGTGCCTGACGCTCCGCCTCAAAACGAGCCATGACCTGTTTCGTATCCATCCCAAGCTTTATGATTTTGACTGCGACCTTGCGTTTAACAGGTGCGATCTGTTCGGCCAGGTATACGACTCCCATTCCGCCTCTCCCCAATTCCTCGATCAACTTATACTTTTCGGCAATTATGGTTCCAGCAACCAAATCTTTGACAGGAGTCTGGAGCGTTTTTGTCTGGGGAGAAAAGACTCCTTCTACAAGCTCGAGCTTCGATCCACACTTGTTGCAGAAAGCAGCATCGGATGCATTCTCACTCTGACAATTGGGGCATGTGATGGCCATGGCTATCAATTAAACTTGAATGGCACGCCTGGCAGGGATCGAACCTGCGACTTTTGGTTCCGGAGACCAACGCTCTATCCACTGAGCTACAGGCGCACCTTGTGTCTAATTCATTGATATCAAAAGAGATGGAGATTTACAAGTTTTTTCTCGTTTGGATTTTGTCACAGAATTGTCACAGAAATGTTCCTTTTTCGGCTCCAAAAGCTCAACAGCAGCTCGCTTCACAGTGTCATTGGAATGTACATAACGCATAGTAATCCGGATGTCTGAGTGGCCTAACAATGCGCGCACTGTTTCGACATCAGCGCCTCGCTGGATCAATCGGCTTGCGAATGTGTGACGAGCATCGTAGAGCCTGACACCATTTAGCCCAGCTCGACGACACGCTGCTTTGAACGCAGTTCGAATGGTAGTGATAGGACGACCAGTGTTTTCGTTGTAGAACACAAAGCGACTATGATTTGCATTCTTTTTCAACTTGGTGAATTCTTCATACAAGACTCGGTTGATCGGTATACGCCGAACTTCATCGTCCTTCGTCTCCTCCACTGTCAGTAATATTCTCTCAAGGTCTACATTTCGCCATGTGAGCTTGAAGACCTCTCCCGGCCTGAGGCCAGCATTCAACATGATTTTCAGAACAGAGCGAAGCGTGGGGTAACATTCTGCCACGAGACGCGCTTCTTCCTCTTCTGACAGTATCCGCTCTTTCACAACGTTTTTCTCAGAGTAGGGCTTGACCTTGGTCGCGGGATTTTGTTTGAGGTAGCCCTCCCCCATCGCCTTGTATAGCATTGTTTTAAGAAGTGCCAGGTACCGATTGCATGTGGCTTTACTGTTTCCCTCGTTTCGCCTTGATGCGATGAGCCTCTGGATCATCATAGGAGTGATCTCTCTGAGTTCTGTGTTTCCGAAGTGCTCAACCATTGCCTTTATCCGCGATCTGTCGGATTTCCAGCTTCTTTTGACTGCCATGGCATGATCTCTGAAGTAAATCTCCGACCAGCTTTTAAAGTCGATGTGCTTTTTCTGCACAGCATCATTGGGCGTTGTGACCGCGTTGAGAACAGTAGCCTGGATCAAAGCTTCGTGAGCTTCCTCCACGGTTTCGCAGTAGCCTTGTAGACTCTGCCCATGCCTCCTCTGCCAAGTTCCTCAATAA
>JAGLRY010000151.1 GCA_023135995.1 Candidatus Aminicenantota bacterium
GGGACACCCAGTTCTGGTAATTTTTGCATGAATGGTTTGGTTGCGCCCGATCGAACGCCACATCCCAGTCTGAATGAAGTGAAAAAGATCTACCAGTATATCCAGTTCAAGCCCGTGGACCTCATAGAAGGCAAACTGGATATCGTCAACCGCTTCGATTTCACCAACTTGAGGGAATTCGAATGTTATTGGGAGCTCAAAGGAGATGATGAGGTTATTTCCAGCGGCACCCTTCCTGGGATGGATGTTGCTCCTGGGTATAGAAAAAGAGTCACTATACCTCTCAAAAAACCCGATCTGAAACCAAGTGCAGAATACTGGTTAGACCTGAGTTTTCAGTTGAAGGAAGACACTCTCTGGGCAGACGAAGGACATGAGATCGCATGGGAGCAGTTTTTAATACCCTGGGTGACACCCCCTGAGACAGACATAAATGTTGCCGATATGCCGGAATTGATCACCACCGAAAAAGAGGATTCCATAGAAATATCAGGGGAGAATTTTGGCATCCATTTTTCGAAAAAAGAAGGGACCATCACATCATTCCGCTACCAGGGAGTCGAACTCGTCAGGTCCGGTCCTTTTCCTCATTTTTGGCGTGCTCCTATAGACAATGATAGAGGAAACAGGATGCCCGATCGATGCGGCATATGGCGCCATGCCGGTAGAGATAGGAAGATACTGAGTGTGGACGTCGAGACCATCGCTCCTCAAGCCGTACGGATAACTGTAGAAAACTCCTTGGCGGCAAACGATTCTCCCTACACCACGGTTTTTACGGTGTGTGGAAGCGGGGATGTGCTCATCGAGGGACGATTCGAACCCCAGGGAGAGCTTCCAGAACTTCCCAGGTTCGGTATGCAGATGACCCTTCCTCCTGCATTCGATTCGCTCGTGTGGTATGGCAGAGGTCCTCATGAAACCCATTGGGACAGAAAAGAAGGTGCGAGAGTTGGCCTGTACGGAGGTTCTGTGGATGATCAATTTGTGGACTATTCCAAGCCGCAAGAGAACGGAAACAAAACAGATGTGCGATGGGTAGCCTTGAGGAATGATAGAGGTGTCGGATTGATGGCTATCGGGATGTCGCTCCTGAGCGTAAGCGCCCATCACTACACGACCGAAGAACTGGAGCAGGCGTCTCACAGCTATAAATTAGCCCGGCAGCCCTATGTCATTTTAAACATAGACTACAAACAGATGGGAGTGGGAGGGGACAACAGCTGGGGTGCCCGTCCACGCGATTGGTGTACTCTCTGGCCTGAAGCCTACACGTATTCTTATCGGCTGAAACCGGTATCATCCGAGGATACAAATCTGATGGTCCTCGGCCATCAACGCATCATTTTTTAAGGTTTCAAATGTCGATACGGAGGCCCATGGCCCATGATTTTTCCCTAAAAAAGGAGAACTCCGAAACAAGGACCACCCCAGCCTTGACTGTGATCGTTTCGCCGTCTTCTTCTTCGACATAGACCTCGCCGAGCCATCATACTTTACTATTTCTATGGGCATTGTTTGACAGGAAAAAACGGCTGTGTTATAAGCATGAGTGAAATTGGGTATCAGGAGGGAGGTATGGCTCAAATAGTTTTCATCACGATCGTTTAACCTTAAAAAGGAGGAATGAGTGAACTTAGCGCATAAGATCTTAAAGGCTCACCTTGTCGACGGAGACCTGATCCCAGGCCAGGAGATCGGTATCACTATAGACCACACACTCCTTCAAGACGCCACAGGCACAATGGCTTTGTTGGAGTTTGAAGCCATGGGATTAAATACAGTGAAAGCAGAGCTTTCCGCTCAATATGTGGACCACAACATCCTGCAGACTGACAACAAGAATGCAGATGACCACATCTTTCTTCAAACGGCATGCCAAAAATATGGGATTCATTTCAGCCGCCCGGGAAATGGAGTCTCCCATCAGGTTCATATGGCTCGGTTTGGCGTTCCTGGCAAAATCCTTCTGGGCGCAGACAGCCACACGCCCGGAGGAGTCGGAGTATCTATGCTAGCCATTGGGGCAGGAGGTCTGGATGTCGCTATGGCCATGGCTGGATTTCCGTATTATCTTCCGTGTCCGAAAATTTTGGGCGTCAAGCTTGTCGGAGAGCTTTCGCCCTGGGTTAGTGCCAAAGATGTGATCCTGGAGATGCTTAGAAGGTATGATGTCAAGGGATGTGTGGGGAAGATCGTGGAATACTATGGACCAGGAGTCAAAACCCTTAGCGTTGCGGACCGGATGGTGCTGGGGAACATGGGTACCGAGTTGGGGGCGACATCAACAGTTTTTCTTTCTGATGAAAGGACACGGGAATTCCTTGCCGCTCAGGGGAGAGGCGCAAGTTGGATCGCGCTTTCAGCGGATGAGGGTACAGAGTATGAGGAATATGATGAGATCGACCTTTCAACTGTCGAACCTTTGATCTCCCTTCCATCTTCGCCTGGAAATGTTGTTCCTGTCCGTGAGGTGGCAGGTACAAAAGTAGATCAGGTCCTCATCGGGAGCAGTGCCAATTCCGGCTTTCGTCATCTGATGGTTGCTGCAAAGATCTTAGAGGGCAAGGTTATCCATCCGGAAGTATCACTCCACATCAATCCGGGAAGCCGGCAGATTCTGGAAAATGTGATAGAGCACGGGGGTCTCACTCTTCTTCTCAGGTCTGGAGCACGGGTCAACGAAGCCGGATGTCTGGGATGTATCGGCATGGGGCAGGCACCCGGAACAGGACAGATCAGCCTGCGAACGTTTCCCCGGAATTTCCCTGGACGTTCAGGAACAAAAGACGACAAGGTCTACTTGTGTTCGCCAGAGACAGCCACTGCCTCAGCTCTGAAAGGCGAAATCATCGACCCGAGGGATCTGGGACAAAAGATGGTTTATCCCCAAATCAAAGATCCCGAGCGATTCCTTGTAGATGACTCATCGATCATCTTCCCTCTGAAAAAAGAAGAGAGAGAAAAAATCAAAGTGATTCGAGGCCCCAATATAAAGCCTTTTCCACAGCTAGATACGCTGCCGGAGACGCTTGAAGCTGAAGTCCTACTTAAAGTCGGCGACAATGTTTCGACCGACACCATTATGCCCGCAGGGAACAAAGTTTTACCGCTGAGGTCAAACATCGAAGCCATCAGCGAGTATGTGTATTACCAGATCGATCCGGAATTTGCCCGAAAGGCTAGAGAGAAAAAAATTGTTGTCATTGTCGGTGGGGAAAATTATGGTCAAGGTTCAAGCCGGGAGCATGCCGCTTTGGCGCCACGTTTCCTGGGTGTGAGGATCAAGATCGCCAAAAGTTTTTCCCGTATTCACATGGCAAACCTCTGCAATTTTGGTGTGCTCCATCTGCAGTTCAAAAATCCTGCAGACTATGACCGTATCCATGTGGGCTCAAAAGTGATCCTCCGAGATATTCGTGCAAGAGTGGAAAAGGAAGAATTAGAGATACCTGTCGAGGTCGATGGCGAAACGATCCTCACGCTGTTCCGGTTAACACCACGCCTAAGACAATACCAATTGGCAGGAAGTGCCGTCAACTACGTTAGACAAATGTTTAGGAAATAACCGATTCATGAATGCTCCAGATGAAGATAGATTATTCACGGACCAAGGCCAACCCACCCCACCCTAACAATAAGGTGGAGGAAGTGGCTCATGAAGTTGTAGTAAACTACCACGAATGAGCTACAACGAAGTCGATGCTGTGAGATTGGTTCGCCCGAAGGGTAAAAGATGCTGACAATAAGAATACTAGATGTTTTTAAATATGAATGTGTCAGCAGCTTTTACGAATAATTCAAGAAGTGGGTTTGTAGGTAACCTCGAGTGATATCTCATCCTCTCCACCGAAAAGACGAAGCAAAACTTCAGTCTTACGTGCCGACCATTTGGAAACATACTCCAAGTGCCCCATACCTATAGCATTCCCCCATTCGGAAATGTTTTCCTTATGAGTGACATCTTCCCAAGAGATCTTGTCTTCGATCGGTCTTCCGTATTTTTGTACCAGCAGGTCTTTGATCCGTTTAAAGTCCGCGATATTCTGGTTTTTGTTCGTGTGCGGCTCCAAGAAGCTGAGTTTAGCCCCTTTTAATCTATTGTTCGAAAAATAAAAGCCGATCAGGCAATCCCGCTCTAAAATCTCTCTTTGATATCCGATTATTTGATAGCCCTGGGATTCCCCCAAGTGGACTGGCTGTCCTTCTATTCTCTTCAACTGATCGCTGCTCATCCCCCACTCGGCTTCCTCCAGGTAGACCTGGGACCGGATCACCTTCGTATTTTTCGTCGAGTCGCCCTGGATAGTGATCACTTTGGTCACATTAAAAAGCTTATCCACCAAGGACTCAAGAACATACCCCGACTTTGTACATCCCGTATTTTGAGAGGTGAAATACACATAATTGAATATGCGCCGAAACTTCCTTTCGCTGCTGAGAGTGAGGATATCACCTTTATTCAGTGTCGCGATCACCCGGCTTTTTTGGTCGGGCTCCATATAGATATGGGCTTTATCCGCGATAACAATGAGTTTTTTCCCTGCAGAAAAGATCAAAGATGAGATGGATACAAGACAGAAAATCAAAC
>JAGLRY010000152.1 GCA_023135995.1 Candidatus Aminicenantota bacterium
CAATTTAACATTTTTTGTCAAAATAATTGACAATTATTTGCATCGCCTTTCCAAAAAGTACTCCAAAAACAACTTTTCGTCAATCACCTCTAAGGGTGAATTTCTGGGGGTGATGACATACCGTCTCTCAAAGGTTCTTGACTGACATTTCCGATGTAAAATGGAGGTGCTTATCGCGCCCTTTGTCCTTGGCAAAGTACATGGCAAGGTCTGCATTTTTCATGAGTGTCTCTGCATCTTTTCCGTCAATAGGATAAATGGCTGTCCCGCTACTTGCCGTGATGCTCTGGAGCTGGCCATCGAGTAAAAAAGGCTTCCGGATGGCATCGAGCACCTTTTCTGCTACCCTGGCCACATCCTCAGAGCTTTCCACTTCGGGGAGTATATACATGAATTCATCCCCACCCATACGGGCGAGGGTATCAGTCTCACGCAGAAGATTTTGCAGGCGCTCGGCCACAGCCTTTAAAAGCTGGTCGCCGCAGCTGTGTCCCAGTGTATCATTGATGATCTTGAATCGGTCTAAATCGATGTAGGTAAGGGCGAGGTTTGTCTGATTTCTACGGGCACGTGCCAGCTCGACCGCTATCCTGTCATAGAAAACCAGTCTGTTTGTCAGGCCTGTCAGAGGGTCATGTGTTGCGGTATGAATCAACTGTTTCTCAGCGAGTTTTCGCGGCGTGATATCCCGGGATATCACACAGAAGACCTTCTTTCCTCTATACGAGACCAGGTTCACGTTGATCTCGACATCAACGAGTGTCCCATCCTTCCTCCGATATTGCATTTCGCCCTTATAGTGGGGGCGATCCCTAAGAATTCGCAAGATCTTTTGATAGATGTCATCCTGGCCATTGGCCACAAAATCATAAAGGCTCAAGCCAGGAATTTCTTCGAGAGAATAACCGAGGAGTCGCTGTAGAGACTGATTGGCCTCAAGAATAACTCGAGTTTCTACATCTGCTAAAAAAATATTCTCCGTGCTCTGTAACATCACAGCTTTGTATTTTTCCTCATTCTCGACCAAAACCTCTTCCCTTCGTTTCCAATCATTGATGTTTTGGAGAACCACCACATAGCCAAAATAATCTTTTATGTGTTGCTTGAGCGGTGATATCCGCGCGCTGAACCACATTTCATCTCTATTGATCGTCATGAGAAAATCGAACTGTTGGACATTCCCGTAATCTTCCACCCTGTAAATGGCATTCTGGAACAGGTCTGCCACATCCCCTGGCAAGACTTCTTTGAAATGTTTTCCAAGGAAACTTTTAGGGTGTGCGAACAGGTCCTTTCTGTCCGGAGATTGGAAATACTTATGGAAAGTGCCATCCGCCCCAAGGATAAAGATGAGGTCTTCAAGAGCGTATAGTATGGACAGAAGGTTCCTCTCGCTTTTTTTGCGTGCATCCTCACTCAGCTTGCACTCGATCACAGCTGTTTCCAGCTCTTCGATTCTACTGTTGATTTTTCCTGCTTCTACAGACGTGTCTTTTTTCTTTCCAGATTCTGTCATTCTAGCCCTGCAACCCTGGCAAATATTCCAATAAGCCAAATATAAATCAGCAAATTATGTGCCAAGACTCACTATAATCTAACTCATTAATTATAAAGCAATTATGCCTTAGGCCGCCGAGCTCCAAGAGTTATATTGCAAATTTTTGTCAAGAAAATGCCATTTATTGACATTTCAGTGCGCATTAAACAGATGTGGTCTTTTCTGCCATACGGAGCCTTTCCCCTATTGGAGGGTGAGAATAATACAGCAGTTTCACCCACCAACTGGGATAGGCATTGGAGAGATTTCGATTGGCAAGTCCTGCAAGAGCGGTTTTGAATGCATCCGTTTTGGGGATATTTCTCAGTGCATATCGATCGGCTTGGCTCTCAAAACGCCTGGAGAGGGCATTGGAGAGTGGTCCGAAGAGAAAACCAGATAGGGCGCCTATCAGTATGGCAAATAAGGGGAATAAAGACAGGTTAGCACGTGTGGACGAAAGAAACGAGGGAAACACAGCTTTCATGATAAGGTTCAGACAAAAGAAGACAACAAGCTGTTGGAGTGTTCCCAGAACAATGTGTTTCCAGATATGACGGTGTTTGTAATGCCCCACTTCATGGGCAATGATAGACACGATCTCGGGAACTGTCATGTTTGCAATCAGATTATCCCCCAAAACGACCCGGCGCGTTCGCCCCAAGCCGGCGAGGAACGCGTTTTCTTTTTTTGTCTGTCGGCTCATATCCTCCACGAAAAAGCCGCTGCTTTTTAATCCCCCCTTGCTGAGTATTCTGTCGAGCGCCTCTGTCAGTTCTTTGTTTTCGACCGGTGTGTACTTGTTAAAAATGGGGAGAATCAGGACCGGAAACAGAGTGGCAAGAATTGCGCTCACAAAAGCCATGGCTATCCCTGCGATCCACCACCACTGCTGGGGATATCGCTCCAGAATCCAGAAAAGCATCCCCAAAAGGATTAGAAAAATGACAAATCCTACACAATAGGACTTCATCTGCTCCCAAAGCCAGCTTCTTTTTGTGTGATTCGAAAAATGCCATTTGTGTTCATGGATATAACCACTGTAGAAATTGAGGGGAAAACCGAAGATGAACAGGATAGCTTGAAACACGAAAACATAGATAAAAAATGCATAGATAACAGGTTTATCTGAAAATAGATTGGCGAGTCCGGAACTCAAGCCGCTGTAATAAAACGCCAAAAGAACACCCAGAGAGAGAAACAGGCCCCACAGGCCTAGCAGACGTTTCTCCTTTTCGTATCGCCTGGCTTGTTCTTGCTTCTCTGGATCCAGAAGCGGGTGAATCTTTTCCATTATTAGAGCCATCATCTCTAGCCTGAACTATTCATAAAAAAGTTTGTGAATTTCGGCTTCTTAAAATATCATCTCCGCCTGCACTTAGCAAATCATACGGTGGGAGTTGAGTTTTTAGGGAAAGATGAGTATGATGCGGGATAATTGTTGGCGAACATGAATCTTGCACACTTTGCTCTGTTATTCGGCGTTGGCACTATTGCCGGATTTATCAACGTGAATGCCGGTGGGGGGTCCACCCTCACGCTGCCCATGCTCATCTTTATGGGCCTCGATGCCGCTTTGGCCAATGGCACAAACAGAGTAGCCATATTCATCCAAAACATTTCTGCTGTGGCCTCTTTTCACAAGAGAAAGGTTCATCAATTCAAAAAGAGCTTTGTCTTCGCTCTTTTCACTCTGCCAGGAGCCATCATCGGGGCGATAATGGCCACCCGGGTGAGCAACATCCTGTTCCAGCGGATCTTAGGTGTGGTTTTGATATTCATCGTCTTTTCTATGTTCTTCTCGCGATCGTATAAAAATAACAATTCCAATCAAGGCGATACAAACCAATGGTTGATCTATCCTGCGCTGTTTGGAATAGGATTTTATGGCGGATTTATTCAAGCGGGTGTGGGATTTATGATCATGGCTGCTCTCTACCATTTGCTCCACCTTGACCTCATTCGGGTGAACATGCACAAAGTATTCATCGTCCTGATATACACATTTCCAGCGCTTCTCGTGTTTGCCTTCACAGGGAATGTGATCTGGGGATACGGTTTGGTTCTTGCTGCAGGGAACGCATTAGGGGGATGGTGGGGCGCTCATGCGGCTGTAAAGGGGGGCGAAAGAATCATCCGTATCATCCTTGCAGTCGCCATAACCATCATGGCCCTCAAACTCTTCGGTCTCTTTTAAGATAGATTATTCATAAAATCTGCTGACACTTCTATACCTCAAAAGATTCAATATCTTATTGTCAGCATCTTTTAC
>JAGLRY010000153.1 GCA_023135995.1 Candidatus Aminicenantota bacterium
GCCGAGGAGCACGACAGTCTTGGGATATGCCTCCTTAACAGCTGCGTACGCTTGAGCGTAGACCTTTTTTCCCACCCTTAGATCGATATGCGGAGCGATGAGAGCAGACACCTTCTTGTCACTTTTATCGACGGATACTCCTGGCATCTCTGGGAAAAAAGAGTCCAAGTATTTCTCAAGAGCCTCGATGGAGCCTGGATAAGCTTGACCGGCAAGCACGGCAGGCCGAACTGCCTGCTGGTTGTAGTCAATAAAAATTTTGTTTTTCGTGTCCCTGTAGTGATCACTGTCCAAGAGGAATAGAGAATCCAATTCGGAGAGCAGTGACTGGACATCTTCAACACCGACAAAAACACCATTCCGTTGACGGATGAGTTCGAGTTGAATGTCGCGGGGACTTCGCTTCCCGTCGATAAGGCCGATAAAGTCAAGGATCTGTCCCTGGAGCACAACCGGGTCCTTTATCAGGCCTAAGACATCCTTCACGACTAAAGCCTTTTGGCCCTGGTAATAGGTGGAGAAGATCTCTATATCGGTTCTGAGTTTTGGTATCCGAGTTTCTATGGACATCGTTCCGAAAAATCGGCTTAAAACACCATGCCTTTCTGTCCCGCCAGCTCAAGTATTTTGCCCGGTCAGCTGGTTTTATCAGGACACACAATTATATTCTCAAAGATTCGTTCAATCAAGGAATGGTTGGAAGAAAAACATCCCCTAAGTTTCTTATCAGGGGATGAAAGGAGGGCGGGAGAGGAATCTTCCGTCCCCTCCCTTTTCAAAACCTCGACGCTGCCTTGGATGAGGTGAATAACTGCGCAAAGGCCGTTTGAATGAGCCCATATTCTCACACGCACGGTCCTCGGTCAATCCCCTCTAAAGGTGATTCTGGGGGTGATTTTGTTCATTCTCAAGCATTTGGAGATGTATTTCGAGTGGAATAACCTGTTGATTTCGATGTAATCTTTATTTTATATTAGTATACTTATTACGAAGAACGTATCGGCATGAATAATTCAGAAGAAAGTTGGATTATTCACGGACCGAGGTTGCAGTAGCGGCAAGGAAGTGGCTCATGAAGTTGTAGTAAACTACTACGAATGAGTTACAACGAGGCCGATGCTGTGAGATCGGTTCGCCTGTAGGGTAAAAGATGCCGATAATAAAAATTAAGAGTTTTTAGAGTAATTGTATCGGCAGCTTTTATGAATAATTCAGATAAGGAGGTAAGATTATGAGCAAACCCATCCAAACAAAAGAGGATGCCATACAACTCTTGAACGTCGCATTAGAACATGAGTGGGCCGTAAGTTTTGAGTACACCATCCACGCATACTCAATGCCTAAGGGGAAATTCCTCTACCAAGACCCCATCATGCAAAAAACCACAGACGCCCGCGCGCAGACCATCCAGATCGGAGTCGATGAAATGTACCACTCTCTACAACTGGGCATAATTATCAAACAGATGGGAGGAGAGCCCTCCTTTAAAACGGACAAGGTCATCCGTTATCCCAAAATCATGGATAACTTCAAAAGGGATAAAGAAACCGAGGATATGGTGACCAACCTGTATCAGTCAGCGGAATTCGAGGAAGGCGTATTCCCCAAGATCCAAAACATGATCTTGAACATTTCGTACGACGAAGTCCGGCATTCGGACCAATTCGTTGCCATGATGGAAGCCATGAAGGCCGAAGGAGCCGAAGAGGCTCTGTGTTTCCAGGCTGATCCGGCAAATGCTAACAAAGAAGAAGCACAGCTTTTGCACGAGATCATGAGGCTAGAAAATGAACTTCTCCATCGATATCTTTATTACACGATCTTGTTCAGTGAACACCAAGATCTGAGTCAACGATTATTTAAAAATTCCATCGATCACATGAAGCACTGGGATAAGAATTCCGGCATACTCGTCAAGCTGGGAGATGTCGTTAAAATTGAGAATTCAGAGAAGGACGCCGCAGGGATGGAAAAGAGCATGAATCCCATGCCATCTGTCTATCCCGGAGATGACCGGATGAGTGCATTGGATACTCTCATCCCCGGTGAAGAAAAACTCATCAGCATATACGAGACACTGATCCCTATGATACCTGACGGCGAGATCAAGGAGCAATTGGAAAAACATCTGGGTCTGAATAGAGAGCATGTTTTCACTCAGCACTGGCTGTTGAAAAACGCCCAAAAAATCACCGGGCTCAAATAACGCCATTGTTGTGTGCAACGCTAACAAGCTACTGTGGCATTACTGTTTCGGGAAGACTTAATCTTTACGAAAAGTCTTTGAAATAGGAAGAGGAATCAGTATAATTAGAGGGAACTTCATGGCAGAAGCGCTCAAGATAACCGACCTCCACAAGTCATTCAAAACCGGTTTCCTTCTCAAAAAAAAGAAGATCCTCAAAGGGATCCACCTGGAGGTTGAACAGGGCGAGATCTTTGGCTATCTCGGCCCGAATGGGGCCGGGAAAACCACAACCATCAAATGTTTACTGGGACTGATCTTTCCAGAAAAGGGAGAGATCAGCATTCTTGGCCAGCCCTACCTTTCTCTCTCGGTTAAAGAGAGGATCGGTTTCCTGCCGGAGAATCCATACTTCTATGATTATCTCACGGCATCGGAATTTCTTGAATTCTACAGCCAGTTGTTCTTTATAAAAAAAGACAAAAAGGAAGACAAGATCCAAAGTCTTCTCCGCCTGGTCCGTCTAGAAAAATCTGCCCACCTCCAGCTGAGGAAATTCTCCCGGGGAATGCTTCAGAGGATCGGCCTGGCACAGGCCCTCCTCAATGAGCCTTCCATCGTTTTCTTGGATGAGCCTCTCGGCGGTCTCGACCCATTGGGGAGGAAAGAGATCAGAGACATCATCACCCGTTTACGCGATGAGGGCAAAACCGTCTTTCTATCCTCGCATATCCTCCAGGATATTGAAATGATCTGTGATAGAGTCGCAATTATTGTCAACGGAGAGATCATTAACTCGGGAAGACTGAAAGATCTCATCTCAGAAAAGATCCACTTCACGGAAGTCATCCTCTCAGGATTGAAGGAAGATCAACTCAGGGATCTGAGTGAAAGTTTTGCCTCATCCGGTGACAGAATATTCCTTAAAATAACAGATGAGAGCAAACTCGAAGAAGTCCTCCAACTCGTCCACTCCCAAAAAGGGAAAATCCACTCCCTGATCCCCAGGACGGAAACTCTGGAAGACCTCTTTGTCGAGATGGTGAAGACAAAATGAAGATCAAGGCCATTGCCCTCAACACATTCAGAGAGGCCATCAGAGACAGGATCCTCTATGTGATCCTCTTTTTTGCCGCAGTCTGTTTCCTCTTCTCCAGGGTCCTCGCACTGCTCACAGTCGGCGACCAAGTCAAGATCATCACCGATGTGGGTTTGGCTGCCCTTTCATTTTTCGGCGCACTGATGGCCATCCTTGTGGGAACCGGCCTTGTCTATAAAGAGATCGACAAAAAAACCCTCTACACACTCTTGTCAAAACCGATCCACAGGTATCAATTCCTGCTCGGCAAGTATTTTGGGATGATCCTGACTCTCTTTGTCATGCTGTTCCTCATGACGGTACTCTTCCTCATCCTGCTTTTTTTTCATACGTTCAAGATCGAATGGCAAATATTCGCAGCCGTTTTTCTCATTTTTTGCGAACTTTGTCTTATCACTGCCGTGGCCATCCTGTTCTCCTGTTTCTCCACGCCCATCCTGAGCTCGATCTACACCCTCTCCTTCTACATGATCGGCCATCTGTCCTGGGGCTTGGAAACCCTGATAGACAAAATAAATTCCGGACTGGGGAGGGCAATGGCCCGGGTCCTCTACACGCTCCTTCCCGACCTGGAAAACTTCAACATCAAGACCGAGATCGTTCATCACCTTCCGATCCCCCCCGAACTCTTCCTTTTTTCCTTTCTGTATGGCTTCTGTTACTCGGTGTTTATCCTGTTTCTGGCTGTGCTTGTCTTCAGGAGGCGGGATTTTATCTGAGCCCATGAAAAAGGCAACAATCCTTTTGATCCTTTTGGTCAGTCTCGCGCTATTTGCCGGATTAAAACTAAAAACCGATGCCGTCGCTCGGTACCAAGTTCCAGGCTCATCCATCATCTACATCCCTTCTGGTAAGTCGCTAACATATGTGACCTTCGGCTATAATTCTCTCATGGCAGACTTGGTCTATTTGTGGGCCATCCAGTATTTCAGCGACCAGTCGATCTGGGAAAGGCTTGATTATCTGGACCACATCTTCTCTATCATAGCCGAGTTAGACCCCCAGTATCTGGACCCATACGAGATCGGGGCTCTCATCGCCGTATATGACGCAAAAGACCTCAATCTCGCCTTCACTATTCTCGACCGCGGGTTAGAAAAGAACCCAACACAGTGGATATTACCCCTGCAAGCCGGGCACTTCGCCCAGATGCTCGCTAAAAATTATGAGGCCGCACAAAAATATTACAAGAAGACCATGGAGATCGAGGGGGCTCCAGATATCGCGCAAAGGCTTTATGCCAACGCCGTATTCAGGATCTCCGACTACAAAACTGCCTGGCAAAACTGGCTAGAGATCTATGAAACGGCCACCGATGAACGGGTCATAAAGATCGCCTCCAACCATCTCTTCCGGACAAAAGCAGCCATGGATTTCGAGACATTGAAGTCGGCTATTGAATTGTACAAGAACAAGTACAGCCGTGCTCCTGACGACCTCCAACAGCTGGTGAGCGACGGATTCATCACAGCTATCCCCAAAGACCTGGATGGAGAAGACTATCTCTATAACCCGGAAACAGAGACCATTACAACACGGATAAGCCCATGGAAGAGATAATTTTAATCGTTGTGTTCGGACTTGTCTGGGGAAGCTTCCTCAATGTCGTCATCTACCGCCTGCCCAGAGGTCTCAGCCTCCTCCGGCCCCCTTCGTCCTGCCCTCACTGTGGAAAACAGATCAAATTTTACGAAAACATTCCCATCCTTTCCTATCTAGTTTTAAGGGGAAAATGCGGGAGCTGCAAGGCCAATATCTCTCCGGCCTATCCGTTAGGCGAGGCCCTCACCGCTTTCTGTTTTCTTCTGGTTTATTTGCAGTATTCACTGAGCCCCCACTTTTTTGCGTCCTGTCTGTTCGCCAGTGCGTTGATCGTCTTGGGATTTATCGACTTTTATCACCAGATCTTGCCGGATGAAATAACCTTACCTGGATTTGTTTTAGCTCTCCTCTACACGTTTTTCCGTGACGAGTTGAGTCTCCTTCAAGCCTTGCTGGGAGCCGCAGTGGGCGCGGGCTTCCTGCTGTTTATCTACGGCGTTTATTACCTTCTGCGCAAAAAAGAGGGACTGGGTCTGGGTGATGTGACGATGATGCTGATGGTCGGTGCGTTCCTCGGCTGGAAGCAGACGCTGCTGACTCTTATTCTGGCCTCTGTCGGAGGTGCTGTCGTGGGTGTTTTTTTCATCATTTTCAAGAAGAAAGACCTCCAGCATGCTCTTCCATTCGGGACTTTTCTTGCGCCTGCTGCCTTTGTGGCCCTTCTCTACGGACAGCAGATCATCGATGCCTACCTGTCGCTTTACAGGCAGCCGTGACACCAATTTTGCAGGATTATTTGATGATCCTGTAGATCTCTCTCCAGGATCTAATTTTGAGAAGACCGCCGGTCACCTGTTCCAGTTTCTGGATGGTGGAATCATATTCTTGAATATAAACATCTCTCTTCCTGATACCGCTTTCCGTAGCAGACTGCTCACCCAATGTCACAGCAGACCTGGTTTTGATGGATAGAGTCAGGCTCTCCACATTGCCCCCAGCCGTTCTGAAAGCACTGCCACCTACTACAGTCCCAGCTTTGGAAACGATGAACCTTCCGTATAATTTCCCGATTCCGGCAATATTCTCACATGGGTCAACGCTCTCGATACTCCCCGTCAATGTGTTGAAGTAAACGATAAAATCTCCAATTTTCGG
>JAGLRY010000154.1 GCA_023135995.1 Candidatus Aminicenantota bacterium
AGGATCGGTGACATCCAGGGCAAAATAGTAATTGCCAGTGATTCCTCCGCCGACAATACTTCCCTTTCCAGGTCCTTGCCCACAGATCAGGACTGTCTTCCAATCCCCTCCGATCTGTACATCGGCAACCGCAGGACTTCCATCCACATAGACGTCTCTCAGAAAATATCTGTCAGCACTGGCCTCATCAACCGCCCACATGTTTTTCAGCTTGGGCAGAAGGTTGTAGGGGATGAAACCCCAGAGCTCTTCTCCAGTCAGGAGACTGAAGCAGTGCAACATACCGTCATTCGCCCCGACATAAAGCACCTTGGCCCTATCACTCCAGGTCGTCACGAAGTCCTCATAACCTGCACCCTTCAATCCAGGATTGCCATTCGGGGGACCCACAACAGCCGGGTTGGAGTGGTTGATGTCTCCCAGCTTCCAGTACCGTCCCTCTCCTCGCACAAAATTGATCAATCCCACATTGTCGCTGTTAACATCGTCAAGCAGCGGACCTAGAAGAGCTTCGTTGGCTGCAATAAATTCAACTCTCATTTGGTTGTTTCCACCACCTGTAGGTAAGGCTGTATAGATATCCCTCGAATCCGGGCTGCGCAGATCCAATTCAACTCCCGCATCCCACAAGATTTCCACGCCCTCAGCCACGAGCTCTCTTCCGGAAGACTCCGAAAGGTCTGGTCGAGTGACTGTTCTCAACTCTGTATAGCTCGAATCCATGAGCGCCATTCCGGATACGTTATATGCCCTCAAATGTCCCTGCCAACCGGGATAATAAAATGTCCCACCGATGATCAACTTAATATTCTCACCGGCTTCTGAACTCACCGTCGCCGCAACAGATGTGCGTGAATACTCTCTTCTTTCCACATAAGTGTACTCAAAATCGACCTGGTTGATCCTCGGGGTCTCATAAGACGCATTGGGATAATCAGGTATGTTATCATCCTCTGCGGTCAATATCGCCTTCCATCTGAGTTTTGATCCGTAGTGCTTGAACGTGTGGACGTGAAGATCGGTGTAATTGCGAATATCGTTCCCCTCAAATCTAGCGTAGAATTCCCAGTTTGTTCCGTCATTGTTGGAGACAAAGATCTCGACAGCAAGACCCAACCCCGACCCGCCCATAACCTTCTGGTCGATATTCGTGAGCTGGACCTTCGTGATGGCGTGCTCCTGAGGGTTGAGAATCGGAGAGACATTAAGGGACAGAGCCGTGCCTTCGAGGTTATATACATCTGCCAGATGGTTGATGAACAGGTAATATGTTTCCGAATGGTTTCCATCGGCGATCAGGAAGTCATCATCACCATCCTGGTCATAATCCCAATAAATGGCGAGATCGAAATCATAAACAATGGGACGGTTGTCAAATTTCCATGTTCTGACAAAATCCCCTCCGGAGTTCCGAAAATAGAAACACTGCCCGCCGATGTCTTCTCCACCCGGGCTGTAATTCCAGTTATCTGTCCCTACGACAAGGTCGAAGTCTCCATCTTTGTCGAAATCGGCCGTGATGGTACACGTGGCTGCGCCATCAAAAGAGGGAGCTTGGTAGGTGATGTAGAGTGAGAAGTTGCCGCTTCCATCATTCTTGTAATACTTCAAGTCCGGATAATTCACGCTGCCGACGATGATGTCCATGTCTCCATCGCCGTCAAAATCCTGAACAGCGACTGTGCTGACACCTCTGAGCCCCCATCCTGCATCCAATACGGGAACTATAGTGAACTTCAAGTTGTGAGTCAGGGCTCTATTCTTCTGGTTATTCCTGAGCATGACGACTTCGCCATCTGTGTTACCCATCAGAATATCCAGATCGCCGTCTCCATCAAAATCGATTGTTTGCATCATGGTGGCCGACCAGGCTATGCCTTTCAATAACCCAGACCATGCAGCTGTCTTGTCGATCTGAACAAAATCGAGCACACCGCTATCAACGATCTGGTTCTCATAGAGCCAGATCCTCTTGGGAGCATAAGGGCTGTCACCGTCCGAAGAGATGAACAGAAAATCAAAATCGCCATCATCGTCGTAATCCCCCGACGTCATACCGCAGTGGCCGGAGGTATCGATAGGAGCGCCCTGGACACCAAGTGTTGGCAATCCACCCGCACCATCACTTCCGTCGATCCATTGTGTGATCTCGAAAGTCCCGATATCCCCGTTCACGCCCTGGTTCTTCACAAAGGCAAGAACGTTGCTGTAGCTGGAGCTCGAGCCGATAAGGTCGGGCCAACCATCCAGGTCGAAATCATTGGCCGTCACGGTATTGATCCAGACAGGGATGTGTTGGGGATTAGTGATATCAAAATTCGATCCCAGCTTGTTGAGCGTGATATACCCCTCCCCCCAATGGTCTACAGAGCTGGCCGGATCCTTATATGTAGTCGTGTCAAAAGATTCTTGGTAATTCCCTGTATTCTGCGGACACAAAACCTCGTCCTGCGCCCAGTATTTAACGACAAACAGCGAGATAATCAACACCAGGGACAGTAAAATACCAAAAAATTTCCTTTTTTTATTCATCGTTTCCCTCTTCCTTTTCCTTTTTCTTGTTTTATATAAAAAAATCTTTTTTACGTACTAGGAAGCTCGATGACGAGCTCTACTTCTAATCTTGATGTGATCAAAGTGTCTCCCAGCTGGACAGCGCCGATGCAGATCAATAAAGCATCACCCGGATCGGGCGAACCTCCGCCTTTTTCATCATCGATCAAAAACACAGTGTATATGTACCGCGTGTCATACCCTCCTGCTCCATCGGGAATAAAAGGGGTTTTGTAGAAAATGACATTGTCATAATCAGGATTTCCATCCCCGGTGGGATCAAGCATAGCAAGCACTTCTGCGTCTGTTTTCTTCCGGAAATAGTAGTCATCGAGAGGGATATCGATCCCTGCGGGATCTATCAGATAGTGCCCATCAAAACTCGTCCAGGATGCCCCTGCAAAAAAGTCTTCGATGGCTAAATAGGCCGAATCAAATCCCGCCTCTGCCGCGTTAAAAGCCTGCGCCTGCCACCTGATGTTTCCTGTCACCTTAGAGCCGGTGCTCGTAATCGTCACGAGGACGATCCCGACAGTCAACATAAAGGCAAGAACGAGGATAACAACAATAAGGCCCACACCTCTTTCATGTTCGTGCTTATCTTCCTTTTTTATGTTTGGCTGATATCTCTGTGTCTTATCCATGTGCCTTCCTCAATTCCGTTCCCCTGTGTTATAGAGACTGAGAGACATATTTCTTATCGTGACTGTTGACTCGAGCAAAAACCTGCGGTGCATATCATCTTCTGTGCTAACAAGGCCGTTTGCGATGGCAGGCCTTCTGTAGTTATGCAGATTGGCCGGAGGTGTGCCTGAAAAACTGACAAATGGCCTGGATGTTTTTCCCAACACCCACATCTTTACCTGAGAGAGTCTCGAAATGATGTCGAGATCCCCTGTCCAATTGGGCTGCCAGTCGGTAAACCCATCCAGGACTCCATCTGCATTCAAGTAATCCCCATTGTACTGGAATTGGAGGCTTTCAATGTTCTGGGCTAACGGAAAATGAACCATAAGGCCCCCTGCCGTGCTCTCATCAATGGTTGTCATGTACAGGGTATTAGGGATACCGTTTCCACTCTCATCGACGAGATACCCTCTCTCAGGCAGCAAATTCGCCGTAAGGTCAGGATAGTCATTGGGATTTCCTGTGGTATCTACCCAGTAGTATCGGATCTGTCCGAGCGTCACGATGGCATCCTCCCAGCAATCAGCGGCACAGCCAGTGTCGATAAGCCCTCCCGGAGGATTGAGCTCAGATTGTCCGGGCTGCATGTTGAAATGTTCTGTTCCAGAACCACATCCGAAGACAGAATTGTCCGAGATATACCGGAACGTGAAACACCCGGGACATCTTGTGGATATGACCATAACGACCCTGTTTTCATAGAAATCGGGACAGTCATAGGGGGCATTCTCCAATGACCACTGAAAGAGAAACGCAGTGGCAGCGCCGCCACCCTCTCCTCCTGAATAGCTTTCGATGATCAGTTTCAAAGGATTATCAAAGTTTCCCAACAGCTTGAGGGCATCGGAATTTTCCGGGGCGGGCCCGTGACTGTCAGTTCCTTCAATAAAATAACCCGCTACATCTGAGGTGAGCCCTACTCCCGCCGATCGGGCATCTCGGGAAATAAAAAACATGGAAGACCTGACGTCTTGTTGCATCTCTGCAAACTGCTGCTGGTCGACAGCTATCTTGTTGCTCCTCATGTACAGAGACAGAGTTGCCAGGATGACAGTCAGCATAATAGAGCTTCCAACCAGCAACTCGACCAGGGTAAATCCCGCTCTCGCTTTGAGATGGAGAGTAAAATGCGGATGCTTTTTATCTCTTTTTGTTCCATTCGTATTCTTCAAATTCATACCGTTACCTCCTGATCACACAGCCTCATCTGCTGATGACGGTACTCATGTCAGCCATGACACGATATTGATGGGGATCTGCAATCAGTTGCGCTGAAGACTCGGTCGAGTGTTGGCCGGTAAACACCCAGATTCGTATATCCCAATAAAATCCCGCTGATTGGATCTGGGTGATCCGTCTGTAGTCGATAGTCCCATCATTATTGATATCCAATTGTTCGTCCAGAGGAATCGGTGTTCCGTCACTTAAAGTTGCTGTGTTCAGCTCAAGCGTGGTCATGTTCCGTAAAAAATCAATTCTCTGCTGAGCGAGAAAGGTCGCATTGGCCATCCTCTCAGAACGCGAGTTATTGAGGATAGTGAGTGTAAACATCTGCGCCAAACCCATGATCGCAACACCAACGAGAAAAACAGCAACGAGCACCTCTATCAAGGTGAAACCTTTCCTCTTACCCGAAGGGTTGTTATTTCCTTCGGACGAAAAATCAATGAGAGATATGTTTTGTGTTTTCATTTTAGCTCTCTGATTTTACAAATCGCACAGACCCCCCTGTGTACACTTTGATCTCCCTCTGATCTTGCTGATTGTAGCTTTCTAGCCGCCCACTCTGCAAGATCACGGTATTGTGCTGGAGATCAAAGTTTGTGACAGTGCCCAGCGGCGAGTAGACCACTGCATAGTCAGGATCCGGCAAATCAACTGTGACATTAAATTTTGAGGGGATAAGCCTGCTCACGAATCTAGAAATGATAGTCCAGTTCCCTGCGGTTTCTTCTCTCTCGATGATGTATTTCCAGAGGTTAGTTTCTGCATCCTGCTCGAACCTGAGCCTGTGAGGGAATTTAGATTTCACAGCCAAAAATTTTGTCCTCTGCAAACTGGTCAGAATATCTCTGGCTTCATTCTCCAGTGTCCTCGT
>JAGLRY010000155.1 GCA_023135995.1 Candidatus Aminicenantota bacterium
TTTCCTCGCTGGGGAAACTGAGAGTGTTTTCGATATCATATAATCTGATCACTCAGAATGAGATCAGCACGGATTTGGAAACGCTTTGAATCAGGTCCGTTTCAATCCCTTCTCGATCGTGGTCCTGTCAAGCTTCACTTGGATCGGCCTTCCATGGGGACAGAGGGATGGATTCTTGGTTTTTTCCAGTTCCTCCACCAAGTAGGTCATTTTGTCAAAAGAGAGAGATTCTCCAGCCTTAATCGCTGTCTTGCACGCCAAAGTGGCTAAAATTGTGTTTTTTTTATCCTCAATCTTTTTCTCGCTCATTTCTTCGAGGAGCGAGAGAAAAACATCCTTGGCCTCCTCCTCCTTAAAGATATCAGGATACTCTTTTAGGGCAAAACTGCTTCCGCCCATGGCGTCCACTCGGAATCCCGCATCCTCCAACAGGTGGTGATTCTCTTCAAGCCTAAGTTCCTGAGAGGGGGAGAGGTCAAAAAGGACTGGCAGGAGAGTCAGTTTTCGCGGCCATGCCTTAGTTCGATCGATCTCCGTATATTGTTCGTACAGGATGCGTTCATGAGCATTATGCTGGTCGATGATCCGTATTCCCTCCTCATCCGCAACAACGATATAGAGGTCCATATATTGCCCAAGAACGCGGGGGAATGGCCGCCTCTCCTCATCCAAGGGGAATAGCTCAAATGATGACCTTTCTGTGTGTCTGCCAAAACCTTTAATAACAGAGGGGTGAGGCAGTTCTTCAATTCGGGTTTCTGTCTTCCCTCTCGCCTGCGTGGGATACACCTCTTTGACACCCAAACCCTTGAGCAACGACCTTTCCAGGCCTCTTGCCACAAACCGAAAAATGGAGCTGGAGTCTACAAACCGCACCTCTGTTTTGGCCGGATGGACATTCACATCCACATCAGAATGGGGAATGACAAAAAAAAGATACGCTTCTGGGTAAAAGTCCTTCTCCAGGAAGCCTGAGTAGGCTTGGTTCAACGCAGCCTGCAGTATTTTATCCCTGACCAAGCGGCCGTTCACGAAAAACAACTGATGTTTTCGGTCCTTGCGCCCTGAGGGAGGACGACTACCATACCCTAATAATCTCTGCGTCTCTTCCACGTGTCTGATCTCTATCAGATTGTCAACAACAGATTTCCCATAGACCTGAAAAAGTCTCTCTTTGAGACTGCCCACAGGTGGATAATTGAAGACAACTCTGCTCTCATGGTGCAGGGAAAAACCCACATCGTGATGAGCCAGGGACACTTGAGCCAAATACCTCACGATCTGGTTGAGTTCGGATCTCTCGGAGCGAAGGAATTTTCTTCGAGCCGGCAAATTAAAGAACAAGTCGTTCACTTCGACGCCCGTTCCCTGTGGAAATCCAACATCGGAAACGCGAAGAAGTTCTTCCCCTTCACGTTCGATCAATGTTCCCTTCTCTTCATCTTGGCTGGTTGTCTTCAAGATTATCCTCGACACCGCAGAAATGCTGGGGAGTGCTTCTCCCCGGAAACCTAAGGTGTCGATCTTCTCCAGGTCGCTTTCCTTGAATATTTTGCTCGTGCTGTGTCTTTCGAAACAGATTTGAGCATCCTCCCGTCTCATACCACGCCCATTATCCGTGACTCTGATCTGGCTCTTTCCCCCATCTTTGAGTTCGACCTTGATATCCGAAGCAGAAGCATCCAGAGAGTTTTCCACCAATTCTTTGACAACAGAAAAAGGGCGTTCGATGACCTCTCCAGCTGCGATCTTTTGGGAGATCTCTTCAGGAAGGACCCTGATCTGTGGTGAAGACGGATTGGCACTCGCCCCTAGGGACATTTTCATTCAACAACCTTTTTCAGGGATCTGGAGAGGCTTCCGCTGACAACTCCATCTGTGTGATTCTCAGAGACATGAGTGATCTTGACCTTTACTCGCTCCTTTTCATTCTTTGGGCAAAACGGGACACGCACATGAATGAAATTGGCAGTCAGAACCTGGGCTCCCTCTCCGGTCTTTTTCACAACGACAGCTTCGTTTTCCTTCTCTAAGAACCGTTGGCGGAATTCAAAATTCTTATGGCGAGATAAGCTCCTCAACAGCTTCGCTCTCCAGGCCTTTTCTCGATGCCGCACTTGAGGTAAAGTTGAAGCTTGTGTCCCGGGCCTTGGGGAATAGGTGAACACATGGAAATAGGTGAGCGGAGAATCCTCGAGAAATTTTTGAGTCTTTTCAAAATCTGATTCCGATTCCTCCGGAAATCCCACCAATATATCGGCACCAAGGGCCGCATGGGGCACTCTGTGGCGGAAAAAATTGAGAACGCGCTGATAATCGGTCACGCTTATTTTTCGTCCCATCCGGCAGAGGATACGATCACACCCACTCTGCAAAGATAAGTGAAAATGAGGACATATCTTCTGGGATGTCGTGAAAAATTCGAGCATGTCTTCATTCAAGAATCTGGGATCGAGCGAGCTCAATCGTATCCGGCCCAAACCCTCGATCGTCTCCAGATCTTGTAGGAGATCGACAAGAGAGAGAGACTGATCCACATCCTTCCCGTATAGACAGAGGTGTACTCCTGTCAAGACGATCTCTTCAAAGCCCTGGTGCAGGTATTCCTTGACCTGGGTGATGATTGTATCACTGCCAAGACTTATGCTGTGGCCCCGAACGCTGGGAACGACACAGAAGGTGCACTGGAGGTCACACCCATCCTGGATCTTGACTAGTGCTCGAGAGCGGAATGGCTGAAGAGAGATCTCTTCCTCCGGCTGAGCCACAGGAGTCAATATCTGAGAGAGGTTGCCTTTTTCGCTGTTGGGAATGATCCTCCATATCTGCGGGTTGCTCACAAATTCTTCAGAGGACCTCTCGACATAACATCCTGTAAGAACCAGCCGCGCTGAGGGATTAATCCGATTGATCCTCCTCAGAAATCCTCTGACATCGCTATCCGCCTTGCTTGTAACAGTACATGTGTTGACCAAAATAACGTCACTCTTTGTGTGATTTTTTTCATAACGGTAGCCTTTTTTTTGAAGTTCATCGGCCCAAACAAAGGCTTCTGCCTGGTTGACACGGCAACCAAAACTCTGGATGGAGAAAGACGTCATAATCTGTCTTTGATTTTTAATGAGCTCTCTTCGACCTGGGCGGCCATTCTTTTCTTATATTCCTTCATCTTCGTGGCCAACACCGGATCTTTCAAGCCCAATACCTGAACAGCAAGAAGAGCTGCATTTATGGCCCCGGATTTCCCGAGCCCCATACAGGCCACGGGAACACCCTTGGGCATCTGGACAGAAGAGAGAAGGGCATCAAAACCGCTCAATGTCGTACTCCCTACCGGTACCGCGATCACAGGAAAACATGTGTGAGCCGCAACAACGCCGGCAAGATGGGCCGCTTTACCAGCAACCGCTATAAAGACCTCTACACCTTTCTCTTCGAACGTCTCCACAAGCTTGACAGTCCTCTCTGGAGTCCGATGGGCAGAAGTCACTTCAAGAGAAAAAGCTACCTCAAATTCTTTCAACGTGTCGATCGCACCCTCGACAATATCAAAATCCGATTCGCTTCCTATAAAAATGGCGACCTTCATTGTTCCTCCTCCCGTTCGGCACCGATATCACGGCGGTAATGCATGGCATCGAAACCGATCTTCCCGATCGCTTCATAGATCTTGTTCATCGTGGAGGCCAGAGTCTCCTCGGAGGCGCAAACGCCCATGACTCTTCCTCCGGACGTATAGTATTTATTTTCCTTAAACTCTGTTCCTGCATGGAAGACCGTGATGCCCGGGATATCTGCGGTTTCTTTCAGGCCTTCGATTTGCTTCCCTTTTTCGTATTTAGTAGGATATCCTCCGGAAGCCACAACAACACATCCCGATGGCTTATTCGTCCATGTCACTTCTTTCTCCAGAACATTTCCCTCCACTGTTGCCATAAGGATCTCCACAAGGTCACTCTCCAATCTCAGCATCTGCGGTTGAGTCTCGGGGTCTCCAAATCGACAATTGTACTCGAGTACTTTGGGCCCCTCCTCAGTCAGGATCAAGCCCACATAGAGAACACCCATGTATTTCCTTCCCTCCTCGAGCATACGCGTCACTGTTGGAAAGACAATCGTTTTCACCGTCTCATTGAAGAGCTCTTGATCCACAAAAGGAGAGGGAGATATGGCACCCATTCCCCCTGTGTTGGGCCCTTTATCTCCATCATACACAGCTTTGTGGTCCATCGTGGTTACAAAAGGAAGGACCTTGACCCCATCGGAGATGACGATGAACGACACTTCTTTCCCCCGCAAGAACTCCTCGATGACAACTCTATTTCCACTCTCCCCGAACCTCTTTTCAACCATGATCGTGTTGACAGCCAATTCGGCTTTTTTCAGGCTGTTACAGATTATGGCCCCCTTTCCCGCAGCCAAGCCATCCGCTTTAACCACCAGAGGGAAAGGAATCTCTTCCGATTGAAGAAACTTTTTAGCTTGGTCAGGATTATCAACAATCTTGAATCGGGCTGTGGGGATCTTGTGCCGGTCCATAAACTGTTTGGCGAACACTTTGCTCCCCTCGAGCTCTGCTGCACTTTTTGTCGGCCCGAAGATTTTCAAGCCCTTGGCTTCAAACTCATCCACTACTCCCATTGCCAGGGGAATTTCAGGCCCGATAACGGTCAGGTCAACTTTTTCCTTGTTCGCAAAATCTGCGAGCTCCTTGATATCGGTCGGGTCTATGGGAATGTTTTCTCCCAAGCTCAGAGTTCCCGCGTTCCCAGGGGCACAATAGATCTTTTTCACAAGCGGACTCTGCGCGATCTTCCAAGCAAGGGCATGTTCCCTCCCTCCGGATCCAACGACTAAAATTTTCATTGTGATTCCTCTTTTTTTCGATTCTTAGATCTATAACGATCAAAGGCCCGGAACGTCCCCTAAAGGTTTTGCTCCAGACTTTTCAAGAACATATCCATAAAATTCGGATTCGGGGAGATGCTCGTCAATATTTTTGCGGCTACGGGGATCGCCTGCTCAGAAGAAAGACAGTATTTCATCTCGAGAAATTTTTTGCGATAGGCCTTCACTCCTTCTTTAATGCTCTGATTCTTCACCACAACATCTGAGATAAATTCTGCAAGTCCGTCAAAATCCCCCTCTTTCATCCCGAACCGCGTCATCTCCTGCACGCCCATTCGGATCCCGCTCGGCTCGAGAAAGGTCTCATCGTCAGGAAGGGCCTGGTAATTCGTGACCAAATTGTTGTCCTCGAGCCGCCGGGCGATGTCCATTCCTTTCCCATAAGCACTCACCCGAATGAGAACTTGATGGGTCTCAGTAAACCCATCCGCCTCATCGCCCTCTACGGATACACCCCTGCTCTTGAGCGCTCGAGCAAAGGCCTTCGCATTGACACGCACCTGATCCTGATAATCCACCTTAAATTCATTCATCTCGTACGCCGCCATTAGAAGGGCAAGCAGAGTGCCGAGATGATGGTTGCTGGTCGATCCGGGAAAAGCACGGCTCTTGATGTCCAGCCACAGCTTTCGCAGACGACTGCCTTTGGGAAAATTTCCAGCGATCAAACCCCTCTGCGGCCCAAAAAACGTTTTATGGGTGCTCCCTGTGACCACGTCCGCTCCCTCATCGAGAGCAGATTGAAAGGCTCCATACAAGCCCAACACATGCGCCATATCGAACATAATGACCGGTCGGGTTTCCCAGTCCTTTACCAGATCGGATATAAACCGGATGGGCTCCTGGTAGATAAACATGCTTTTACCGAATACCATGAGATCCGGCTTATGCGTCTCCGTGAGCTCGGCCAGCTTTTCCTGGTCCAGCCGATAAGGGTTATCCTTCATAACAGGAAAATTAACGACGTTTTCCTTCCCTGTAGAGGGATCCTCAGCGACAAAATTGAAAAGAGATCCCATAGGTTGAGAGCTGAGATGCCCACCCTTGGTCAGATTATTATTCATGACTAGGCGCATCTTCTGCATAGGTTCCCCATCGGGACGGCCCCTGTTGAGGAATCGGACCATACCTTTGAAAACAACCTCATTGGCCATCTGTCCGCTGATCGTCCGCAACTCGACTTCACTGCAATCAAAAAAACGGGAGATCTCAGCACGGGCCTCTTCTTCGACCTCCTTGATGAAATCGATCCCTTGATAAAAATAGATCTCCTCGCCTTTCATGGTCCTGTGTTCCGCATATCGCCCGGACGGATCCGAGATCTCGCACATCTTCACCAATAAAGACGGCGTAGATTCAGATGGGATGAGGTTGAACGACTCCGTTTGTCTCCAAATATTGTTCTGTTCAACCTTTTGCGCCAATAAATGCACTTTTTCAGAGAATGAAGACATTCCTTACACTCCTAATGATGATTTGAAATTCTTACGCTCAATGGCATGGATCTTATCTAGCCGTAATTGATGCCTCCCTCCCTCATAAGGAGTATTGAGCCAGGTCTCTACGATGAGAAGGGCTTCATCCAGGGGAAGGACCCTGCCACCCAGAGTCAAACAATTCGCATCGTTGTGGCTCCGGCTCATCTCTGCCATGTATTCGTCACAACAGGGAGCAGCTCTCACCCCGCTGTATTTGTTCGCCACAATGCCCATTCCGAGGCCTGTTCCGCACACGAGAATAGCCCTATCACAATCTCCGGAAAGCATGCCGTCCATCGCCTTTTCCGCAAAATCCACATAGTCCACACTCTCCTCATTATGAGTGCCATAATCTTGATGTGCGATCCCTTTTTCGACCAAGGAGTCCTTTATTCCCATCTTCAACGCATACCCAGCGTGATCAGAGGCTAGTGCAACCTTCATCCTTCCTCCTTGAATAAGCCAAAATTCTCACTCGCTGTTCTGAGCTATTATAACAATAAACACCAGAGTATAAAACATCTCAAACTATTAGTCGATGGACAAGACACAATCAAGTGTGGGATCGCACAAAGGAACGAAAATAATCCTACAGAGCTGTAGAGAACGGCTTTTTGAGAACAAAAAAGCGGATCTTTAATTTTTAATCAGGGATTCGGCTTCGGGCAGGAGTTCGATCGCTCTCTGGACAACAGGATCGCTATTCCGATACACCCACCATCCCCCCTCAACACCCCAAAGGAACGAAAAGATCTCTTTTTCGATCTCCCTTGCAAGCTGGTCTTTGGCCTCTTCAAAATCTTCCTCAGTGAACGGAAAGTCCTGCTCTTTGAGGTCGGCCTTAAAATCCTCCAAGATCTCGGAATCCACGGAGAAATCTCTGTCGATGATGTGGTATGTGGGTTCTTCGAACTCTCCTTTCTGCTTGTTCGGAAGGATATATTGTGAAGATGCGGGTGTCTTTTTTTCTATGAATTTTTTTGCATAGGCAAAAACTCCCCCTTTTCTCACCGCATCGTAGGTGAGTCTCTTCAAAGAGAATTCGACTTTATAATCTGGCGTTATACCACCCTGCCCCAGGACCTTTCTTCCTCCGACCGTGTAGCGCACTTCCCGCTCTTCGTCTTTGGGCACATCTCGGTTGAAGAGATAGTCGTCCACCTGGGAATAATCTCGCTGGATCGAACGGCCGCTGGGCGTATAATACTTGGCTGTCGTCAAGGCGACTGCAGAATCCTTGGACAGCGGAAAGAGTGTCTGAACAAGCCCTTTGCCGAAGGAATCCTCGCCAATGATCAGTCCCCGATCATTATCCATGACTGCGCCACAAACGATCTCTGGGGCACTGGCACTCCCTCGGTTTATCAGAATGATTAAAGGGATATCTTCGTGTTGGTTATCATGGAGAGCGGGAAATTCCCGGTTGTAGTACTCTTTTCTGCCCCGAATGGACACGATGAGAGAATCTTTGGGCAGGAATTCGTCGGAGATCTCGATGGACCCAGGAAAAGTTCCACCGCCATTCCATCGCATATCGAGGATAAGTTTCTTCATCCCAAGTTTCTTCAAAAGTTGCATCTTCTCGCGAAACTCGTCAGCCGTTGTAGTAGCGAAATTGCGGATATATATATAGCCGATGTCGTCCCTGAGGATAAATGCATAGGGGACACTGTAGAGAGGAATCTCAGCCCGTTTTATGGTGAATTGGATGGGTTCATCCAAACCCTCCCGTGTGATCGAGATGTTCACCTTTGTTCCCTTGGGTCCCCTCAATTTTTGCATGGCCTCAAAGCTCGAGAGAGTCTTGGTGCTTTCCCCCTCGATATGAGAGATGACATCCCCTGCGAGGATTCCCAACCTGTAGGCAGGTGTTCCTTCGATCGGGGTGATGACAACCAAGCTATCTCCCAGTTTCTGGATCATGATGCCGAGCCCATGATATTTCCCCCTGTACTCCTCCTGAAGAGTTCGCAGATTCTTGAGGCTCAGAAAATAGGAATGCGGGTCCAATGTCTGGAGCATCCCGTTGATCGAGGAATGCGCAAGGCTTTCATGGTCGACCTCCTGGAAATAGCTCGACTCAATGACCGAAACGATGGAGTTGATCTTCTGCAGAGATTCTGTCCAAACATCACCCTCCCACGCATGGGGGATCACAAGAGAGAAAAACAGGATGACACTCAGGAATATTCGTTTTTTCATGACTCTCTTCGGCACCCAAATATTACCAGAGCTCATCCTTGATTTCAAGAACTGGTTGGGATACATCTTCAAATGCATGGATTGGGCCTCGCCCCTGTGATGCTCATTTATTCATCACATATCTCCCAATCACGAATATAGAAATGCGAACTTATTGTTGACTTAAATGGGGATACAAGCTATATTTTCATAACACTCAAGAGAGACAGAAAAAATGTTCGGTAACATAGGTTTTCCTGAACTACTCGCCATCCTTACGATAGCACTCCTTATCTTTGGTCCGAAGAAACTCCCGGAGATCGGGCGTTCCATAGGAAAGGCCATGAGAGAATTTCGCAGGACCTCTGATGAGATCAAAGAAAAGATCGAGGAGGAAATCCAGGCCGAGGAGTTTAAAGACATCAAAGAAGAGATCGACAAGGATATCAAAGATTTTCAAGATGGTGTCAAAACAGATATAGCCGACGAGATCTATAAGGACGTTGACAAGGATGACGAAGGGGAAAAAGTCACCTGACGGGATGACCTTCCTTGAACATCTCGAAGATCTCAGGAAAAGGATCTTTTGGTCTTTTGCCGTTCTGATCGCCGCAGTGATCCCTGCATGGTTCTTCAGCAAAGATCTCTATAACATCCTTGCCCAACCTGTCACTCAATTCTTGCCGGAAGGGAAAAAACTGGCCTTTACATCGCTGACCGCTCCCTTCATGTTGTACATCAAAGTTTCCTTTCTGGCTGCAATATTTTTCACTTCCCCGTTCATTTTTTTCCAGCTATGGATGTTTATTGCTCCTGGCCTCTATCAAAGAGAAAAAAAATATGTCATTCCCTTTGTCCTGTTCACATCCTTCTTTTTTATGGGCGGTGCTCTTTTTGCCTACCTTGTTGTTTTCCCCTTTGCCTGCAATTTTTTTCTCGGTATGGGAGCTGAATTCGACCCTGTTATCACGGTCGACCAGTATTTTGGTCTGGCGCTTCGTGTAATTCTGGGAATTGCACTGGTTTTTGAGATGCCCACGCTCGCCTTTTTTCTCTCCAAGATCGGCCTCATCACAGCAAAGATGATGATCAAACACCTCAAATACGCCGTGCTCGCGGTCTTTATAATCGCAGCCATCATCACTCCTACCCCTGATATGATCACCCAGAGTATCATCGCAGTCCCCATGCTCGGCCTGTATGGCATAAGTATTTTGATCGCACTCCTTGTGGGAAAAGATAAAGAAAAGAGAAGATCCAAAGACGAGGACAACACAGCCGGATAAGATGGCAAAGAGAGAGAAGGTCATCCTACGCAGGCTTCCTCGCTATGAACCCGAAAAAATCGAAGGCATCATCAGAGAAGGACTTGACGAATTCGGCCTGATATCGAAGATCCAGGGGCGCATCACGATCAAGCCCAATGTCGTTATGGCTCATCACAAGATTGCCCCGGCTGCATACACACGACCGGAGTTCATCGATGGCGTATTGAGTGCGATAACGAGCAGCAACGGAAACGCCAAACAGATCACCATAGCCGAGAAATGCGGCGCGGGGATGCCTACAACACGGATGTTCAGGCGCGCGGGATACTACCGACTTAAACACAACCATAAAATAAAACTCCTCCCTATCGAAGAGTCCAAGAAAACAACGGTTGCTCTTCAGAAGGGCAAAGTCCATGAAACGATCAGGACTGCAAGAGAAATCGCTTCCAACGATTTTTGCATCTACACGCCAAAACTCAAGAGCAATGCCCTCTCATTTGGCCTCACGGCCGCCATGAAACTCAACATCGGCATCCTGTGCGACCGCGAGAGGATGTGGAATCACAATCACAAGCTCGACGAGAAAATTATCGACCTGCTGGAAGTCGGATCCCCAGACTTTATCGCTACAGATGCCATTGAGATTTCTCTGGGAGGGAACCATCTCACACAACACGGCTATCCCCTGGGCATTATCGTGCAAGCCACCAATGCTGTCGCTCACGACGCCGTCTGTGCCCGCATCCTCCATCTGGATCCTGAAAAAATCCCGCATCTTCGGATCGCCCGGGAGAGAGGCTATGGCCCTCTCGGTCTTGAGGATATCGATATCTCGGGTGACATCTCCCTCGACGAGGTTCAACACACAACAAAAGAATGGGAACTCGGCCTCATGGATATTAGAAATCTCGACTGCGGGATGGAGATCCTCTGCGGTGAACCGTACTGTCAGGGAGGGTGTCATGGTGTTGTGCTTGACTGGCTCCACATGATCAAAGACAGGAAACCTCAACTGTGGGGGAAACTCCCATCATGGACTTTAGTAATGGGGAAATACAAAGGAGATGTCTCCGCAGACAGGGTCATGGTCATCGGATCCTGTTCAGAGATCCAGGGCAAAGTCCAAGCCCGAGTCAAACGCAGGATCAAGGGTTGTCCACCCAAGCACAAAGACCTCGTCCTGTGGTTTTTCTTGAAGACCGGCATCATCAATCCGATGTTCAGGTTAGACCTGATCTTTGACGCCTACCCCTATTTGTTCTTATCCTGGTGCCGGAGAGTCTTGAAAGGAAGATTCTAAATTCATGGATGGAACACTGCTCATCGACAATAAAAGAATCACAACCGAACAGAAAATCACATCAATAAATCCAGCAACGCTCGAACCTCTGGGAGATGTCTGTCTAGCCACAGAGGACCATTGCCAAGAAGCCGTTCAAGCCGCAAAAAATGCATTTGTCTCATGGAAAGAGAGTCCCGGGAATAAAAAACGGCAAATTTTCAAGAACGCCAAAAAAATCCTCCTCCAAAATAGTCGGGAAATCGCCACATTGATCACGGAGGAACACGGATCCCCTCTTCCCGAATCCCTGTCCATGGAGATCTGGTCAGCTGCTGAAGCCCTCGATTATTATGCGCACTGCACAGATAAAAACCTGAGTCCTCAGAAGATGCGATCAAGGGTCGTTCTTTTCCTGCACAAGTCGAGCGCTTTTCATTTCGCGCCCCTTGGGCCGACGTTCATCATATCGCCCTGGAATTTTCCCTTTCTGATCCCCATACTCGATGTCATCAGCGCCATCTCCTCCGGGAACACGGTCATCCTCAAGCCTTCCACATCCACACCGTTTACAGCGTCCAAAATCGGCGAGATTTTTATAGAGGCCGGGCTTCCGGCTGGCGTTTTGAACATCGTCACCTGTCAGGTTCCACAGGCAGAGACACTCATCACCCATCCTGATATCCAGAACATCCTTTTCACAGGAAGTGTCTCCACAGGGAAAAGAATCATGGAACTGGCCAGTCAGAACCTGACAAACATTGTCCTTGAACTCGGAGGAAATGACGCGATGGTCGTACTCAAAGACGCAGACCTAGAGAGAGCCGTCCTTGGAGCGGTGTGGGCCGGGTTTATGAACTGTGGTCAGAGCTGCGGCTCTGTCGAGAGGGTTTACGTTGACCGCGACATCGCCGAAGAGTTCAAAGCCCGGGTTGTGGAACACACCCGAAAGCTAAGAGTGGGGAATCCTATGGAGCCGGAGGTCGACATTGGTCCGATGACCACGCGATCTCAACTCTCCGTGGTAAAGGATCACATCGAAGATGCCAAGGCCCGCGGAGCACAGGTCATCTGTGGAAACATGCCGTACGATTCTCTTCCCGGTTACTTCATCCAACCGACAGTGTTGACGGATGTCAACCACTCCATGAAAATAATGACAGAGGAAACCTTCGGTCCGGTTCTGCCGATCATGACCTTCTCAGACCCTGAAGAAGCTATAACGCTTGTCAACGATAGCTCTTTGGGTCTGACCGCATCTATCTGGACAAGGAACAAAAAAATGGCAAAATGGATGGCAAACAGACTGGAAACCGGAACCGTCACCGTGAACGATCACATGTCATCCTTTGCAGAACCCGGAGCGATTTGGGGTGGGGTTAAACAGAGCGGGATAGGCCGTTCTCACGGACATTTTGGCCAACTGGATCTTATGAACATCAAGTACATCAGTCATGATTTTAAGAAAAAAAGGAAGCTGGTATGGTGGTTTCCCTATGATGCGGAGATGACCACCTTCATGGAAAAGGCTATAACCCTCTTCCACGGAGACAGGATCGGGAAAAAACTGAAAACACTCTTCTCTCTGGCCCCCCAAATGTCTCGCATCTTTGTCACTCTCCCGATCACAAATCTGATCAGAGTACTGCCAAAAATTTTTAAAAAATGAACCGCGCACATAAACTCATCGGACTCACAGGGACAAACGGTTCAGGAAAGGGGGAAGCCGCTGCTTTTTTCAAGACACACAGCTATAGCTATTTCTCGTTATCCGACATCATCCGCGATGAACTGATTCAGGAGCACCGGGCAATCACAAGAGATCACCTGATTCAAAAGGGAAATCAATTAAGAGAAAAATACGGCGCGGATATCCTTGCCCGCCGAGTGATGGATCAGGTCACGGGAAAAGCTGCCATTGACAGCATCAGGAATCTCCAGGAGGTCCAGTATCTCAGGAAACAGGAGAGTTTTATCCTCCTTGCCATTGATGCCCCGGTCGAGATAAGATACACAAGAGTGATACAAAGAGGCCGGAACGAATCCGCATCCACACTCCAGGAATTCATCGCCAAAGAAGAGGAAGAGATGACTCAAAAGGAAAAGGGCCAGCAACTCGAGGCTTGTATGCGTATGGCTGACTATCGGGTGACAAACGAAAGCTCCCTCGCAGATTTTTATAAAAAACTGGAGAAGTTCCTATGACTCCCAAGAGAAAATCCAAGCATGAATACTATCTGGGAATCGCCAAGGAAGTTGCCCGGAGAAGCACGTGCTTCCGCCGTTCGATCGGGGCAATCATCATCCGGGACGACCAGATCATTTCTACGGGATACGTGGGGGCCCCGAGAAAAACCAAGGACAGTTTCGAGCATGGCTCCTGTTTGAGGGACAAGCTGAACATTCCCCACGGCCAGAGGTATGAACTGTGCCGGAGCGTACATGCTGAACAAAACGCCATCATCAACGCTGCCCGTGCAGGCGTGAGTCTTCTCGGTGGGGACATGTATATTTACGGCAAGGCCTGCGGAGAGGACGTGCCTATCGATGCGTTCCCTTGTTTTATCTGTAAAAAGATGATCATCAACGCCGGGATCGACAGGGTCATCTGCTCAACCGCAGACGGCAAAATAGAGATCTTCCGCATTGCAGATTGGATCAAAGATTGGCAAGAAGGCGATATTATTGACGACGAACACCAGTATGGATAAAACCCAAATCCAGAGGTTTATCCATCCCTTGTTTAAGTCCCTCCTCTTGCGTGAGACCATCTGTGTGCTCTTGTTCGTGCTTCTTAGCGCCATTCAAATCCAATCCCAGCCCAAAGATATCCCCACACAACACAGGGTCAAATTGGGTAACGAACGAGCCCTCAGAATTTTTCCAGAAACAATGAATGGCCAACGGCTCGGGCTCGTTATCAATCACACCTCTCTTCTTCCCGATAAAACACCGCTCCTTTCAGCCTTTCTTAAAAACGGGATCGAGGTCCGGGCCATATTCTCCCCTGAACATGGATTTACGGGTCAGCAGGAGGGGGGCCTGACAGTCGAAAACAGCCGTTTCGAGGACATCCCTGTTTACAGCCTTTACGGAAAGACAAAAAAACCCACCCCCGAACAGATGAAAAACATCGATGCTTTTGTGTATGACATTCAAGATGTAGGCACTCGTTTTTACACATACATCACAACTCTGAAGTATATTCTGGAAGCCGCTGGCAAAGCCCATAAATCCGTGTATGTCCTCGACCGGCCCAATCCCGCTGGCGGTGTTCTTGTCGAGGGACCGGTTCTAAAAGAGACATACAGATCATTCATCGGAGCATGCCCGATCCCTATCCGGTATGGACTAACATCCGGAGAGCTCGCTATGATGATGTTAGGTGAAGGATGGGTTCCCAAGGACGTCAACCTTCACGTCATCACAATGGAAAATTGGCGCCGATCGTATTTTTGGAAAGACACAGGCCTCCCGTGGACTCCGACTTCACCCAACATCCCCACGGCAGAAACGGCCATGGCATATCCGGGGACTGGATTGCTCGGAGGGCTCCTTCTCAACCAAGGCCTCGGTACACCCTATCCGTTTCTCCAACTCGGAACACCATGGCTGGACACCGAAGCTCTGGTTGCAGCGCTCAAAGGCCAGCACACGGCTGGTATAGAGTTAGAGACAGTGACCTATACGCCTGTCTCCCTCCCCGGGAAGGTCCTTCATCCGGCATACGAGAACCGTCTGTGTGCAGGCATTCGTATCCATATCCTCGAACCAGAAAAATTCCGTTCTGTCCATTTCACACTGTCTCTCATAAAGGCTCTCAAAGAAAAACATGGGGCGGATATCTCTGTAAAATCAGACAGCTTGAATTTACTTTTTGGGGATGACCTATTAGTTCGATACCTCAAAGGAAATATTCCATACGACCGAATGATCGCTGTCATCGCAGAGGAAGAGAGACTCTTTCTTAAAAAACGTCAAAAGTATTTACTCTACAAGTAAGGCCGCATCGAAAATTTTTATGAATGATCCATCTCAGTGGCCGCGGATAATTTCCTTAACCCGCATCAGCTGGACCTGGTAGGACCGTTCTATCTCTTCCAGCCGGTTGGAGATGTATCTGATTGTCTCCTTGATGTTGGGGATGAGGTTATGCTCCAGGGCATTCACCCTTCGGCGGGTCACTTCGATCTCGCTGGAGAGGAGTTCCACCGCCTTCCAGAGCCGTGCCATTTCCATCAGGTCATTAAACAGCTCTTTCATTTTTTTTAGACCGATATCCAACTCGCTCTCTGTGTTGAGAAGGTCATAATCGGAGACAGTCCATTCTTTGATCGCAAACTTGGGGATGGAGAGGTTGAACACTCTCTCTTCTGTTAGGTCCAGGACCAATTTCCCATCGGGGAGGAGCTCTTCTAGTTCTTCCAGTGAATTCCGGCAACGCACAAGCGCAAAGGAGAGGAAAACCTTGTCGAACTTTCTGCTGACATCTCCCTGTAGATCGTGCAACCGGCGCATGATCTCCAGAAACCGGCGCATGATCTCTTCCAGCTTATCCTTGAGGAGCTTGTGCCCCCTCTCAGCTAAAACGAGCCGCTTGCGGAGACGCAGAAGCTCCATCCTGTTGGGGTTGACGGATAATCTCATTGGTCTTCGGAATAATATTTTTCCAAATATTCGGGCCGGATCCTTTTGAGCTCTGGTCGCGGGATGGTCCGGAGAAGCTGCCAACCAAGATCCAAGGTGTCGATGATAGAACGGGCCTCGAATTCACCCTGTTTCACGAATTCCTCCTCATACTGGTCCGCAAAATGTAAGTAGATTTTATCCACATCCGAAAGCGCGGCTTCCCCCAGGATCAGGGCAAGCTCCCGCGCCTCTTTGCCCCGAGCGTAACAGGCAAAGAGCTGGTTGAGGACATCAGCATGATCCTCACGGGTCTTCCCTTCGCCGATTCCCTTGTCCTTGAGTCGGGAAAGGCTAGGGAGCACATCGATCGGCGGGTAAATGCCCTTACGGTGGAGCTCACGGCTCAGTATGATCTGACCTTCTGTGATGTACCCTGTCAGGTCCGCAATGGGGTGGGTTTTGTCATCTTCAGGCATGGTGAGGATCGGGATGGATGTGATGGACCCGCTTTTTCCTTTGATCTTTCCTGCCCTTTCATACATGGACGCGAGGTCCGTGTACAGGTATCCAGGGTATCCCCGTCTTCCCGGAATTTCCTTCCTTGCTGCAGAAATCTCCCGAAGGGCTTCAGCATAAAACGTGTAATCCACCATGATAACCAATACATGCATGTCCTGTTCAAACGCCAGATACTCAGCACAGGTCAAAGTCAAACGGGGTGTGGCTAAACGTTCGATCGTCGGTTCATTAGCTAGATTTAGGAAGAGCACCGCACGTTCCAATGCGCCCGTATTCCTGAAGTCTTCGATGAAAAAGTTCGCCTCCTCGAACGTTATGCCCATGGCACCAAAGACCACTGCAAATTTCTCTTCTTTTCCCAACACAGTTGCCTGTCTGGCGATCTGTGCCGCGATCCTCGGATGAGGGAGGCCGCTCCCGGAAAAGATGGGGAGCTTCTGTCCTCGCACCAAGGGATTCATCCCATCGATGGAGGATATTCCGGTCTGGATGAACTCAGAAGGATAATCTCGAGCCTGGGGATTTATCGGACTCCCGTTGATATCGATCATCTTTTCGGGGATGATTTGAGGGCCTTTGTCTTTGGGCTTTCCGGACCCATCAAAAATCCGTCCAACGATCTCTTCAGAAACACCCAGCTGCTGAGACCGCCCCAGAAACCGGACGCGAGATTTATCCACGTCCAATCCTACAGTGCCCTCAAACACCTGGACCACTGCTTGCTCTGTCGACACATCCAGGACCGTGCCCCGACGGAGGCTCCCATCGGCTGTCTCGATCTCCACTAGTTCGCCGTACTTGACATCAGTGATTTTTTCGACGATGAGCAGGGGTCCGACGATATTCGATACTGTCAAATATTCCTTATACATGTCGCCCTCTTATTCCGTTATTTTTCGCAAGTCTTTGAATGCGTTATCCACTTCGACATACGTCTCGATGACACCTGTATCTTCCTCGGGCAAAAATTTCAACTTGGCGATCTTTTCTCTGATCGGAAGCGAAAGGATCTTATCTAAACTCACATCCTCAAGGACTTTAAGCGCTGAGTTGTGAAAATGCAGGATCGTCCGGAGCATCAAATACTGTTTCCTGAGAGATGTGTAAGTATCCTGCGGATGGAATGCATTCTGGTGCAGAAAATCTTCTCTTATAGAACGGGCCGATTCGAGGACAAGACGGTCCTTCGCAGACATGCTCTCCACACCGACGAGCCGTGCGATCTCCTTCAGTTCTGATTCTTCCTCAAGGAGTCTGATGGCTTCCTGTCGCAGGCTTAAAAAATCCTCTGCCACTTCTTTTTCCCAATATCCCTTGACGTTCTCTGTGTAAAGAGAATAACTCTGCAGCCAATTGATCGCAGGAAAGTGCCGCATGTTAGCCAGTCGGTCATC
>JAGLRY010000156.1 GCA_023135995.1 Candidatus Aminicenantota bacterium
GCAGACAGTTTTCCCAGCACGCTCATAAAACTCCGCAAGACGGCTCGCCAAATAGGCAGGATACCCCTCTTCACCAGGCATTTCCTCCATCCTGCCGGAGATCTCCCTGAGGGCCTCTGCCCAACGGCTTGTGGAATCTGCCATAAGCGCAACGGAATATCCCATATCACGAAAGTATTCCGCTATGGTCATCCCTGTATAGATGGACGCCTCCCGAGCTGCCACAGGCATGTTCGACGTATTAGCTATGATGATCGTCCTCTCCAAAAGGGGGCGTCCTGTATGGGGGTCTTTCAGATCCGGAAAACTGAGCAACAGATCGGCCACTTCATTGCCGCGTTCACCACAGGCTACAAAAACGATGATCTGTGCATCAGACCACCTGGCTAGCTGGTGCTGGACAACTGTTTTCCCGCTGCCGAAAGGACCCGGCACACACGCTGTTCCTCCCTTAGCCAAGGGGAACAGTGTATCCAACACTCTCTGCCCTGTGGTGAGGGGTTCATTCGGCATGAGGCGTTCCTGAACTTTTCTGTTCTTCCGGATCGACCATATCTGGAATAAACGGATGTCCTTCTCCCCAGCATCAGTCTGGATCCTGGCGATGACATGATTGACAGTGAAGTTGCCCTCCTCTATATCGATAACGGTGCCGTTGATTCCGTAGGGAACCATGATTTTGTGATTAATAAGGGGAGTTTCCTCCACCTCACCAAGAATATCTCCAGATACGACTTTTTGCCCCTTTTCGACATGTGGAAAAAACGTCCATTCTTTCTCACGATCGAGAGAGGGCACTTCAATTCCACGGGTCACATAATCTCCTTTTATCTCACGGATGATATCCAAGGGCCGCTGGATGCCATCATATATAGAACTGACGAGCCCGGGGCCCAACTCAACGCTCAGGGGCATACCTGTCAGGTAGACGGGTTCATCCGGGCCGATACCGGTCGTATCCTCATAGACCTGGATATAGGCTTTGTCCTCTTTCAACTCGATGATCTCACCGATCAATCTGAGTTCACCGATCTTGACCATGTCATACATCTTCGCCCCCAGACAGCCGGAAGCGACCACTAGAGGACCTGCAACGCGAATGATTTTACCGTGTTTCATCATTTCCCCTTCTTTTGACTAAAGAATCAGATCCCGTGGCGATTACAGCCATTTCTCGCATCATTTTCCCCAGTTCGTCCGTGACCTTCCTATAATCTGAGAATCCCGCCACTACCGGAGTGAACTTATCTCTCAGCGCCTCTCTCTCTTCGCTCAGAGGAACAAAAAAACTCTCGTGCATGAGGCACAGGGCGATACCTTCCTCCTCAAGCGTACCCAACAATCGGCGAGCCTCATCGATATCTTTGGGGGAATAGACCTTGATGCCCATAACCTTTAGAGGGAAAACGAGGTCACGATCACCGATCACAGCTACTCGATCAAGCATAGGTTTCCCCCAATCTCTCCTTTAAGATCTCTGAAGGAATATGATTCAGCTTACCCACACCAAGGATCCTGACCAAGCTCAGCTCTCGTCTTCTGGCCAATCCGTAGGCAAATATGGGTTCGGGTCCAAAGACAATGTACTTTGCTTTTTTCAAGTAACGGATCAAGTAGTCCTCAAAGCTTCTTTCTAGCTCGACAAACGTCTCCTTTTCTTCGATGGCATCCACAACCGCTTCCCATAATTTTCTGTAAGGGGTGAAGTGAATCTTTTCTGCGATCTCCGAATAGGACAGGTCAAAATTATTGAGCAAGAGATCGGGCGAATAGAAACCCCCTGTCAACAAAAGCTTCTCGATCCGCTCTTTAGGAAGAGCGGAATATTTGGCGCGAAAAAACATCTTGAAGTTTCCCAGATCGATCCGGTGACGAAAGTAATCGGAGATAAAGGGGTAATCGAGCCTTTGCGTAACAGAAAACGCAGTCATTGGCTCGCTTGCCTCATAGGTCATGACTCTTAACAGCTCTGTTTCAATTAATACCTCAGACAGCATTTTCAAAAGTTGCCTCTCTTCATTGGCCAGAAAAAGATCCAGCTCCTCAGAGTTCCGAATCTCTGTTATCTCATCCAAGAAGCTGCCAGCATCAAATATCATTTTGAGGGCGCTCAAAACATCCCTTTCGTCTGCCGCCTCCCTGAACACAGCACTCGAGACCAAGCCTCTTTCCAAAACGCGGATGCGTCCTATGGCAAAAGCATAATCAAGGCGGGATGGTCTCTTCATAATTTCAGGGCATCGTTGATGAATTTTTCCAGTTGAGGACGGATCTCATCCAGGAGTCTGCTCTCGTCGAACGCTTCTTCTCTTTCTCCCTCCTTCATGATGATCCGTCTTTTCAGTTTTTCTATGATGCTGCGTTCTTTGTTCAGAGCCTTTGCCAATACATCCTCTATGATCTCCTTTTTGGTGGAGAGAATATCGATCCTTCCCTCCAAGCGGGCTTGAGTGATCAATCGACTGGCTTCGAGACGGCCCTGCCTTTCCTCTTCAGCATGAAGTGCTTCCGCCAATTCCAAAGCTTCCTTACGCGCCGTCTCCTTAATTTTTTCGGCCTTGGATTGGCTCTCCTTGACGATTGCCACGGCCTCGGCCTGGGCATCTTCAATGATTGTGTTCAGGATCTTTTCCAAACTCATGGCTATCCGTTTGATTTCGAAGGTTCAGATCGTGATGCCATTCTGGATGAGGATCGTGATAAGCAATCCCAGCACAGCATATGTCTCCACAAGGGCTGCCATGATCACAGGCTTCATGAGGTCCTTGGGCTGTTTGGCAATCATATAGACGCCGGATGCGCAAACCTTTCCCTGGTGGATTCCGGAGACAAGTCCGGTAAGTGCAACCGGCAGACACGAAATGAGCATCTGCCATCCCTGATTGACACTCACCGTTGCCACCGTCCCCCCAACCAATCCCAGCTTGAGTATCACGAGGAAAGCACTCAAAAAGCCGTATATGCCTTGAGTACCGGGCAATGCAACGAGCAGAAGCAGACTCCCGAATTTATCCGGGTCTTCACTCATCACGCCGCTGGACGCTTGACCGGCAAGGCCAACACCGATGGCCGAACCGATCCCACCGAGGACGACAGCAAGAGCAGCTCCAAATATCGCTAATGTCAGACCACTAAGCATTTTATTGACCTCCTTTTATAGGTATTCTGTATTCTATTCTTTTATATAAATTCGACATATTTACTCTCCAGTTCAAGGGGCTTGAAAGGCCTACCCCCAGAAATAAAGAACTTGCTGAAAAATTCCACAAACTGTAGGCGCATGGAGTGGACGAATCCCCCCAGAAAACTTATCGCGAGGTTATACAGATGGCCTCCGACAAAGATCAAGGCCGCCACTAACCAGCCAACCTTTGGGATGTCCAGTGCTGTCTTACAAAGGGTATTCACAACCATCGCAATAACACTGGTTGCCAATCCCAGCGCCAGAAGCCGAGAATAAGAGAGAATATCAGCCAAATAGCGTGAAATATCGTATAGGCTGTAGAGCCCGCCAAAAAAACGGGCGATGGGATTCCTGCTCGGAGCACCGAAGAGAACAATCCCCCCTGCTCCGACAAGAGTCAGGATCCCGGCCACAGAGTTTTTTGTGACTCCGTAGGCCACCAAAGATGGCAGAAGCAAAAGCCAGCCTCCCTGAACAAAAATAGCCTGGAGATATTCTTTGCTCCTTATCTTGGAGATCATGTTCAACAGGGTTCCAAACCAGACCTGGACAAAACCCAAGGCCAGAGATAAAAGCAGAAAAGGCACCGGGTTCTGTAATGGATCGAGCACCATCAAACGACGGATGGGGAAACCGAACCAGCCTCCGACCATAGTCCCGATAAAGATGTTCGATACACCCAATATCGCCATAAGGATGATGAACTTCCGGAAATTTCCCTTGGGCTTCGCAAATTTTAGGAGAAGAAGGCTGAACAGTGTCACCAGGAATCCGTAGCCTGCCTCACTGACGGTCAGCCCCACAAAAATGAAAAAGAAGGGGGTGAGATAGGGTGTTGGATCCAACGTCCCAGACTTGGGGAGTGAGTAGAGTTTTGTTATGAGTTCGAATGGTTGGTCTGCTTTTGGATTTTGAAGATCAACTGGCGGGTCTTCCTCAGGAAGTGCGTCTCGGAAATAGCACTCGATATTTTCTGCATATGGCTCCAGTTTGGCGAGGAGCCTCTCCTTGTCTTTGGTAAGCACCCAGCCTTCCATGTAAGACACGCGTTCTGTCTCTCCCATCATGCGAGAGGACAATTCCTTTTCTCTTTCATTCATCAAAACATCATGGACTTGCATCAACTCTTCTCTGTGAGTACACAGACGCTTAGCTTCATTATCCAGGTCCTCGATTTCTTTCTGTGTTCTTTCCTCTTCCCTTGCTATTTTGACCAATACGTCTTCCACTCGGTCGCTCTCTTCTGCTCTTTCCAGCACTGGATCCGTAAAATAAACGGGATGGAAATCAAGCTCCCGGAGCGACTCTTCAAAAAAAGCGCTTTCACTCTTCAGGTAGACAAGCAAGAGATACACATAGCGCTTCCCCTTTTGGATGATGCTGTACCAAAGAGCGCCCTGATCTGCCAGGCTCTCGATGTCTGCCATTTGGGCTAAGGTTAAGAAGCCGAGGAGAACACGGGTCGAATCCGTAGAACGGATGGATTTTATGGGAATCTCCAAGTCACTGAGCGGTTCAAGCCACTCCTCTTCCCTTTCCAAATACTTCAGGTGGGAGTTCAGGTTATTTTTATCCGATTCATTCTGCTTGATCCTGTCCAAGAGGGACATATAATCAAGCTTGAGGACGTCAGTCCTCTCTGACCGTGAAACCTGAGGCTTTTGACCAAACAGTCTTTTCAAGAGTTTCTCATCCTTATAGTTGGCAAGATAGTCCAACACGTGTTTCAGGCGATGGAGGCGATGATCGAGGTCCGTAACATCTGCGGATGAACCTGTTAGTCCCAGCTCCTCTGTCTGGGTTTGTTCGATATGCACCACACCCTCTTCCTGGAGTGAAGAGAGAAGGGCCTTCTTCACCCCCGAGTGGGCGACGATCTCTACTTTCTGGACCTTAGAAACACCCATGAGCTACAGATGTCCTTCTTCGATGGCTTTATGGATATTAGCGGCAACCCTTGTTATCGCTTCAGTTCTAGTGTCCGCCGATCTCTCTCGTAAACGATCGATCTCTGCCTTGTTTTCCTCTATAATCCTCTTGACCTCGTTTTCGGCTTCCTGAATGATCGATCTCTTTTTGTCTTGGGCCTGTTTCCGGGCTTCACTCAGCACACGTTCTTTGATCTGATCGGCGTCCTTATAAGCGTCTTGGATGATCTTGACAGACGTTTTTTCGCGCGCATCCTGAACAATTTTTCTGGCTTTAGTCTCGGCCTCCTTGATCTTCTGGAGCGCAGCGAGAGCCAAGTTTTTTTTCTGTCCGTCAGTCATTT
>JAGLRY010000157.1 GCA_023135995.1 Candidatus Aminicenantota bacterium
CGATTTTTGTGCCATCGGGTGACATGGATGGATTTGAGGCCTGTTCCTCAGTGTTTGTCAGGCGCTTTAGATTGGAACCATCGATATCCATGATATAGATGTCGTAATTACCCGATTTGGGCTCACCATGCATATCTGACGAAAAAATAATCTGCTTACTATCGAATGACCATTCGGGCACCTCATCCAGAGCTCTTGTGAATGTCAATCTCTGTTGGTTTGTGCCATCCACGGCGTTTGCCAGATATATTTCTGGATCGTCCCGGTCTCTGTCCGCCTCAAAGGCCAACCATAATCCGTTGGGCGACCAGGAGTGATAATTGTTGACTCTTTTATGGGGGGTGTCTTGTGTCAGCTGAGTCAAATTATAACCCCAAGTTTCTTTTCCATCGCCGTCTGTGACATTGGTCCGCCAGATCTGAGAGCTGCCACTCCTGCTGGAATTGAAGGCGATCATAGATCCATTTGGAGACCATGCTGGGTTTACATCTCCATCAGGATGGGTGGTCAACCTAAAGATATTTGATCCGTCCGCATCCATGTAATAAATATCCCGATTGTCATTTTTCTCGGCAGTAAAGGCGATCCTTTTCCCGCACGGCGACCAGCAGGGCATTGATCCGTCCGTCAGTTTTGTTTTGTTTGAGCCATCAGAGTTCATAACATAGATAAAGCTACTACCCTCCTCATACATGACATATGCGATTTTGGTTTTAGAAAGGTCCGCATGCGTAACAGGTTGAGAAAATAATCCCACCATCAAAAGAACGCCAAATAATGTGGCTGTAAACACGCAGACGAGAAATTTCTTCATGATCACTCCTCCAATCAAATTTGATTGATATTCTAGTCCAGATGGAGCCGTTAGTCTAGCAGGTATTATTTGTAAAAAGGTGACAGTCCCCTTTTTCACACTTTTTTATGTTCGATAGTGGACAGTGATTGTACGAGTGTAAAACAACTTTCCAATTAAATTTTCTCAAATCCCACAATTTCCCCAGGAAATGCAGTTGGTACATTTTTTGCTTGATAGATGTGATACAACGGGTGAAGAGTGAATTCGCTGTAATTTGAGGAATTTGGGAGACCAATCATGATAAGGAACTACCTGAAATTAACTCTAAGAAACCTGAAAAAACACAAGGGATATTCCTTTATCAACATAGCCGGCCTTGCCATAGGAATGGCCTGCTGCATCCTGATCCTTCTCTATGTGGCGGATGAGCTGAGCTATGACAACTATCATGAGAATGTGAATCGCATCTATCGCGTTGGCGCCATCAGCTCGATCGGCACAACAACTCGCCACTATGCGACTGTTCCTCCCGCTCTCGCTCCTGAGTTAGTCGATGCTATCCCTGAAATCGAATCTGCTGCCAGAATTTTTGATTCCTTCGAGCTCCAGGGCCGCCTCGATGACCAAAACATCAGGATCCCGGATGTGTTCTTTATGGATCCAACAGTTTTCGACATTTTTACTTATGAATTCATTGCAGGGGATAGGGAAACAGTTTTTGCAAATCCTGACTCACTCGTCATCACCCAAGAGACCGCCCGGCGCCTCTTCAGCGAAGCCGACCCCATTGGCAAGGCCATCACAATGCCACCCGATCGATCGATCCAGATCACAGGCGTCATCAAAAACGTTCCCGAAAACTCCCATTTCCTCTTTAATGGGATCGTCCCTACCACATTTCTCAGAGATCAAGAAGGCCGCCCCCACCCCGTGCTAACTGCGCCTTATTTCTGCGAGGTGTATGCCTACATTCTGCTCAATGAAGATGCTAACCCCAGAGACATCGAAAAAAAGATCATGGCTACGCATGAAGCCAAATGGGGAGAGATGTTCAAACAGAGAGGGACCACCCGGCAATACCCCCTCATGAGGTTGAAAGATATCCATCTCCGATCGACCGACGAATATGAGATCGGAATCCCTGGGGATATCAACAACATCTATTTGTTCTCGGGTATCGCTCTTCTGGTATTGATCATCGCTTGTTCTAACTTCATCAATCTCTCTACGGCTCGATCGGCAGGGCGAGCCCGCGAAGTCGGAATTCGAAAGGTTTTTGGCTCGAACAAGAATCAACTCATCTGGCAATTCCTGAGCGAGTCCATTGCTGTCTCCCTCATCAGCCTCTTTCTCGGAATCGCATTGGTCATGACTGTTCTCCCTCTTTTTAACAACTTATCCGGCAAGCAATTTGAACCGACCCAGCTCTTGAAATTGCCGGCCCTCCTCGGCTTTTTGGGGATCATTATCCTCACAGGATTTATCGCCGGCAGTTTTCCCGCTTTTATCCTCTCAACATTCCAGCCCGTGATGGTCTTGAAAGGCAGGTTCAGCTCGGCCTCCAAAAACACCTCGTTACGAAAAATACTGGTCATTGTTCAATTTGCCATCTCGATATTCATGATCGTGGGCATCCTGACCATGATCAGACAACTGGATTACATGAAAAATAAGGACCTGGGATTTAAAAAAGAGCAACTTCTCGTGGCTCAATTCTTCGGCAACCGCCGCAATGATGAGAACGCCCAAAGATTCGATGCTCTCAAAGACCGGATCCTAAAAAATCCCAACATCACGTCTCTCTCGTTTTCAGCCAATATCCCGGGAGGTGAATTGGGATATGATGCTTATCTACCCGAGGGACGGAGCGACGATGAAACCGTGAGAGCCAGAAACTACTGGGTGGATTTTGACTTTGTCAAAACCTATGGGATGGAGATAGTAATGGGAAGAGACTTTTCCCGAGAATTTTCGACAGACGCCGGAGAGGCGGTCATCATCAATGAGAAGATGGCACAAAGCCTCGGATGGGGCGACGACTGCCTCGGGAAGCGAATTTACAACATCGCACGAGATAACCGCCTGGGCAGGATCGTCGGGGTCGTCAAGGATTTTCACAGCGGAAGCATGAAGCTGGAGATCAGTCCTGTCATCCTTAGCTGCGAGCCCCAGTTCTTCGCTTTTGTCAATGCACGGATCCTACCGGTGAATGTTCCCTCCACTTTGAGCTTTTTGGAAAATACATTAAGAGAGGTCAGTCAACAGGTGTTTCCTGACAGAGAATTCACGTTTGATTATCATTTTGTGGATGATGATTTTAGGAATAAGTATGCAGAAGAAGAAAAGGTCCGGGAGGTTTATATCATCTTTGGAGCGCTCGCCGTTTTTATCGCCTGCTTGGGCCTATTCGGGCTGGCCTCCTTTATTTTGGAGCAGCGCACCAAGGAAATCGGGGTCCGTAAGGTGCTCGGTGCCTCGGTGAACAATATCATTTTCTTGCTCTCTAAAGAGTTTGCCAAGCTGGTCCTGATCGCCAATATCGTAGCCTGGCCATTCGCTTTTTATGCCATGAACCGATGGCTGGGGAATTTTGCCTATCGCATCGGTATAGGCTGGGATATCTTTGTTTTTTCGGGTATCCTCGCCATTGTCATCGCCCTGTTTACCGTGTTCTTTCACTCGGTCAGAGCTGCCTTATCTAATCCGGCTACCGCCCTCCGCTATGAATAAAACCTGTAGCTATTCACTACTCACAACCGAAAATCCCATTTCTTCAAAATGCCTGTCGAATGCAAAAGCTAAAGAAATGTCATAAGATTCCATGATCTCAAAGCTGAGACAATCCACCAAACTGATATCGCTCTGTCCTTGTAGGAAAAGCCGCTGGACCGCCCGCGCATACCACTCCTTATCTGTCCATATGATTTCAAGCAGAGGGAGGATCTTTGTATTAAAATCTCGGACCGAATCGAGACCAATCCGTCGGTGTAACAGCGCCGTTGTCTCTACCAACACAAAAGAACTCGCGTACAGCTTAGCTTTGTTCTGTGCAAAACGGTCAAAACTCTTCCTTGCTCGAGAATGCATAGAATCATTCTTAACAAGAAGAGCGAAGATCCCGGACGTATCCACAAATACTTTCATGATTTATAATCCTCGTCCAAATATTTATCATGCTCGACAGAGATATCGTCTTTATCCGCTTGATACTTTCCCACGACTGAACTCGCCTGTACATATAAACTGGACCTGTCTACTTTACCGGATAAAAGGAACTGGTCTATGGCACTTCTGATCAAAGACGCAATGGATTCGTGGTTTTTCATAGAAATTTCCCTTAGCCTTTCAGCTTGCTCCTCAGTGAGCTGAATCTGAGTCCTCACCATTTTTGCCTCCGTGTAATCATGATGTAATATTATACATTATGATTACAGATTCAGCACGTGAAGTCAAGTTTTATGATGGCTCTTTAAGAATGACGACTTGAGTTGGCTGGCCTTCTCATTGAAAAAAATCAGGAAATCCTTTATAGTTTTCTATCGACCTGCCGGAGTGGCGAAATTGGTAGACGCGCTGGACTCAAAATCCAGTTCACTTCACGGTGAGTGTGGGTTCGACTCCCTCCTCCGGCACCATGTTTCCTCTGTAACTGCCTGGTTTTAAACAGGTTCGCGATTTTACTTCTGATACCATTTTACCAACGCTTTTAATAATTTTTTGGCACGGATTTGCGTGTGTTTTTCCCTGATTTCCTGCAGGATTTCAATATAATAATGTCAGCAAATATGCGTGTCAGGAACCGCAGTCACATACTTGATAGAGGAGGGGAAACATGAAAAAGACGATGCATGGAATACTGGGAGGAGCAATCTGCATAATGCTCCTTGCTGGTGTCGCAATGGCTGACGACGATTGTATTGATTGTCACAACAAGATTTCTCCCGGCCAGGTTAAAGACTGGTCCGTCAGCCTGCATGCTGAGAACGATGTCACCTGTTCCACCTGTCACGGGGAGAAGCACGAATCCGCCGATGACTACAAACTGGCCCAACTGCCTGACGAACATGTGTGCGCCGAGTGCCATGAAGAGAGATTCGAACAATTTTCCAAAGGCAAACACAATTTCGGTTGGACTTCTCTCAACGCCCTGCCGGCCACTCATTTTGCCCCTGATGAACTGATCGAGGGGGGCCGGGGTTGTGGCGGCTGTCATAACATGGGGATCAAGACCGAAGAACAGAAAAAGGAACTGCGCGACAAGGGATACCGCTATCAGAATAACTCGTGTGACGAATGTCATGCCCGCCACAGCTTCTCCCGCAAGGAAGCCCTGAATCCGCGCGCCTGTCAGCAGTGTCACATGGGTTACGACCACCCCCAGTGGGAGATGTGGTCAAGCTCCAAGCATGGGGAGCGCTTCTTTGCTAAGGAGCAGGGCTACCTGCCTAAGGATGCTGCAGCTCCTGCCTGCCAGGACTGCCATATGCCGGATGGAGACCATGAGAATCACACGGCATGGGGTTTTCTCGGTGTCCGGCTTCCTCTACCGGAGGATAAACAGGCTGCAGCCGACAGGGTGACCATCCTCAAGGCACTGGGCGTGCTCAATCCGGAAACCGGCGAGCCCACCCCTATCCTCGATGCGGTCAAGGCTGTGGATATGGCCCGGCTCGACCAGGAATCCTGGGAGAAAGAGCGTGAAAAGATGATCAATACCTGTTCACAGTGCCATTCTGAGAAATACGTCAGAGAACAGCTCGAGATGGGAGACTCCATTATGCAGAAATCTGACCGGTTGATGGCCGAGGCGATAGAGACCGTGGCTGCCCTTTACAAGAACGGCATCATTAAGAAGCCGGAAGGATATCCCTTCAACTATCCGCTGCTTCTGACCTTTATGCACACCAACGGTGCCCCTTGGAATGAAAAGCTGGATGATCTCTCCTATATCGATCAGGTTCTGGTTCAGATGTACATGAAACACCGAATGCGCGCCCAGCACTAAGATAAGCCCTGGCCGGAAACATATCCTTAGCGCCATAGGTGTTTCCAGGTGTGTTGGTCCAGTAAAAGCATTTTCCTGCTTCGAAGTTTCCGACTCTTCCGATAGTTCGCCGATGGCTTTTCCTTGGTCGTTCAGAGCGTGAGTGAGCAGAGCAGGAAATCCCCAAACTTTCTCCCAAATCGTGATTTTATTTAAGGAGAAATAAAAAACAGCTTGCATATTGCACATATGTGCGTTATAAAAATAACAGAGGATAAAAATATGCCGCGCTTGAAAAAGGATAAAATAGTCCACAGCCCTCCTCTATTTGCCTTATATAAACCAGTAGGGATCATGCGAAGCTCTCTCCAACGGCTTTGCCTCACGCTGGATGAATACGAAGCTATCAGGCTGGCGGATTACCTGGGAATGGATCATGCGGAGGCAGCGTTGGAAATGGAAATTTCCCGTTCCACTTTTTCCCGTCTCATTGAGAAGGCACGTCAAAAAACTGCTCGATTTCTCATCGAGGGTAAAGAGCTCTGCATTGAAGGGGGAAAGATTCATTTTCGGGACAACATAATCCGGTGTTTTGATTGTGGCCATATGTTCAATATTGACATGGGAAAAGCCGTCTCTCAATGTCCGCAATGTCACTCTGAGAACCTGCTGAATCTGGCCGGTGGATTTGGACATGGCCGATGTTGTGCAGAAAGGGCGGCCCAAGAAAAGAATGAAGTGCACAGTCAAAAAATCAATCGAAACAAGAACCGGTCAGAGAGAAAAGAATGAAGATTGCCATTGCTAGCGGAAAGGGCGGCACCGGAAAAACAACGCTTGCTACAAACCTGACCGCCTATCTTGCGGAAGAAGATGAGGTTGTGTTGATCGATCTGGATGTGGAGGAACCAAATTCCGGATTGTTTATTAAGGGTGAGTTTGTCTATAAAGAAGATAAATACAAAATGATCCCTGAATGGGAACAGGATAGATGTACCCCGTGCGGACTATGTCAGGAGGTGTGCAATTTTCACGCAATCATACAACTGAGCGATCAGATCATGCTTTTTTCTGAACTGTGTCACAGCTGTTATGCCTGCTCTGAATTATGTCCTACATCTGCACTTCCAATGATCCCGCAAAAAATGGGTGAAATGAAACATTACAGGAACGGCAATCTGTCTTTTGTGGAGAGCCGGTTGGATATCGGCCAGGAGCAGGCTGTCCCTTTGATCGCACAGACAAAAGAATACATTGACACACATTTTTCTGAAAAAATGATCAAATTTTTCGATGCGCCTCCTGGGACTTCGTGCCCGGTGATCGAAGTGACTAAGGACGTCGATTTTGTCATTCTGGTAACCGAGCCCACACCCTTCGGCCTGCACGATTTAAAACTGGCAGTGGACACCATGAGGGAGTTAAACAGGAACTATGGTGTTGTTGTCAATCGCCATGGGATCGGCAATGACGATGTACTGGAATATTGTCAGAATGAAAATATTCCTGTCCTGGCCAAAATTCCCAATGACCGCAGTATTGCCGAATTATATTCGCGGGGAGAGCTGGTTTATCAAAAGGTTCCTGCGGTAAAAGAGCAGCTCATAAAAATCATGGATCAAATTCTGGAATTGAAAAACGGAGAGGCCAAATGAAAGAAATTGTTGTCATCTCCGGAAAAGGCGGCACCGGAAAAACTTCCATCACAGCCTCTTTTGCGCATTTAGGCGGAAAGGATGTTGTGGTCGCTGACTGCGACGTGGATGCGGCGGATATGCATCTGCTTTTACAGCCCGATTTCGCAAAATCAGAAGATTTTTACAGCGGCTTTATCGCTGAGATTGATCAGGATGAATGTACTCAGTGCGGAATATGTGCCGATATCTGCCGTTTTAACGCTATTCCGGTCATAAAAACCCAATATAGAGTTGAGACACTAAACTGTGAAGGATGCGGATACTGCCCTCGTGTTTGTCCTACAGACGCTATCAGAATGGAAGAGCAAAATGTGGGTCAGTGGTATGTATCGACGACAAGAGCAGGAAATCCTATGGTTCATGCACGACTTGGGATCGGCGCGGAAAATTCCGGTAAGCTGGTAGCAAGGGTCAAAAAAGAAGCCAACCGCATTGCAGAAGAAACGAGTAAGGATTTTGTTCTGGTTGATGGATCTCCGGGTCTGGGCTGTCCAGTAATCTCTTCACTGTCTGGAGCGAATTTTGTGGTCTTGGTCACAGAGCCCACTGTTTCCGGCCTGCACGATTTAAAACGGGTTTACCAGCTTGTTCAAAAATTCCAAATTAAAGCTGGTTGTATTATCAACAAATCAGATCTGAACCCTCAAGTTTGCGGCGAAATTGAAGATTTCCTAATGAAGGAAAGTATTGTTCATATATCCAATTTTCCCTACGATGAAACATTCACAGAGGCAATGACTATGGGTCGAACCATAGTTGAACATGGGAATAATGGTTTAAAAGCGCTCCTGACGAAAAGTTGGGAAAGAGTGAAACAAATAACGAACCAAGGAGAGATAAGAGGATGAAAATTGCATTTACAACCAAAGGTACAGAATGGGATTCCATGATGGATCCACGTTTGGGAAGAACAGAATTTATTCTTCTATATGACGATGAGACAGGTGAATTTTCCCACTATGATAACAGAGCCATCGAACACACCGCTCATGGAGCCGGTCCTAAAACCGTACAGAAATTGTTAGAGCTTAACCCTGATATTTTGATAACGGGTAATGGTCCGGGCGGAAATGCTGCAGCCGTTTTAAAAAATGCTCCCCTGAAGATCTATATTGGTGCCGGTGAGATGACAGTGAAAGAGGCTCTTAGTGCATACAAAAACGGAGAGTTGATGTCATTTTAATCCGGGGGAGATGCATACAACAGTAAGTGGGGACGGGCCACGCGAACTATCTTATTCTATACAAGTTCCCTGGCAAAAATCCTTAAAATATATCCTTAGAATGCTCATTTTACCCATAAAAACAGCATCCTAAGGAATAATAAGAAGTGCGTCGGGTGACTCTCGATCCTCGATATCCCCGTCTTATTTATGGTATAAACCGGAGTAGAGGGGAACATGAAGAGTTCAGATTTCAATTTGACTCTTCCGGGGATAATGATTATTCTAATTTCACAAATGTAAAAGGATAGAACATAATGCTGTGTCCCAAGTGCAAGAACGAAAATCCCCCCGATTCAAAGTACTGTAAGGAATGTGGGACGCAATTGATCCAAACCGCAAAGGCTGACGCCTCCTTCACCAAAACAATCGAAATATCAGGGGAAGACCTCACTCGAGGAACCTTATTCGCAGACAGATATGAAATTATCGAAGAACTTGGAAGAGGCGGGATGGGGAAGGTCTACCGCGTTGAGGACCAGAAGATCAAAGAAGAGATCGCTCTTAAACTCATCAAGCCGGAAATCGCCTTTGACAAAAATACTATCGAGCGCTTCAGGAATGAACTTAAACTCGCTCGGAAAATCAGGCATAAGAACGTCTGCCAGATGTTCGACCTGGGAGAGTGGAAAGGGGCACACTTCATCACCATGGAATACATATCGGGCGAGGATTTGAAGAGCTTTATCCGAAGATCAAAACAGCTGAGTATCCCCGCAGCCATAGCGATAGCCAAAGCAGTCTGCGACGGACTTAAAGAAGCACACCGGTTGGGGGTCATTCATCGCGATTTGAAACCCAGCAACATCATGATCGACAGAGATGGGAATGCCCGGATCATGGACTTTGGCATTGCCAGAACACTTAAGGGAAAAGGGATAACGGGCTCTGGAGTGATGATCGGGACTCCCGAATACATGTCTCCGGAACAGGCTGAAGGCAAGGAGGTGGACGAAAGCTCTGACCTCTATTCTCTGGGTGTGATCCTGTACGAGATGGTCACGGGGCGCCTGCCGTTTGAGGGAGACACCCCGTTGAGTATCGCCGTAAAACATAAATCAGAAGCCCCTCCTGATCCGAAGGACACGAATCCAAACATCTCAGAAAATCTCAGGCAATTGATCCTTAAATGTTTGGTGAAGGATCCACGAAAAAGATACAAAGACGCTGAGGAGATCATCTTTGATCTGAGAAAAATCGAAGAACCCAAATCCGGGTTACATGGGAAAGTAAAATCCGAATGGAAAAACTCCATTGCGGTGCTTCCCTTCAAGAATATGAGTGCCGATCCAGAACAAGAATATTTTTGTGATGGATTATCTGAAGAGCTCATCAATGCATTAACTCAGATCAAAGACTTAAGGGTAGTGGCCCGGACATCGGCTTTTTCCTTCAAAGACAAAGACATTGATATCCGTGAGATCGGACGAAAGCTCAACGTGGAAACAGTGCTCGAAGGGAGTGTTCGCAAAGCTGGGAATCGGCTCCGCATCACAGCCCAGCTCATCAATGTGACCGACGGTTACCATCTCTGGTCGGAGTGCTTTGACCGGGAATTGGCTGATGTCTTCGATATTCAGGATGAAATCTCTTTGGCCATTACAGAAAAATTGAAGCTCAAGCTCCTTGGCGAAGAGAAAGAAAGGCTGGTTAAGCGGTACACAGACGATGTTGAGGCATACAACATCTATTTGAAGGGTCTCTACTTCCGACGGAAGCTCACTTTGGATAATATCGAGAAAGCCGTAGAACTCTTTAACCAGGCGATCGATAAAGACCCAAAGAATGCGTTGGTTTGGGCCGGTTTAGCATACGCACACATGGTCAGCACCTTCTATGGAGATAGATCACCAATAGAGGCCTATCCACTGGCGAAAAAAGCTGTTTTGAAAGCATTGAAGCTGGATCGTCAATTAGCGGAAGCCTATGAAACTCACGCAGCCATTAATGCTTACATGGAATGGGATTGGGAAAGTGCGAAGGCTAATCTCGATCAAGCTCAAGAGTTAAATCCAGGTTATGCTTGGGTGTATTTTCATCGGGGGTCACTATTAATGTACCTGGCAGATTATGAAGAGGCCATAAGAAATACAAAAAAAGCATGCGAACTCGATCCACTGAATACGGCCTTCAACAGGAATCTAGGGTGTATGTATTTCCGTGCCGGGCAAATTAAGAATGCTGTTGAAACTCTTCAAAGAACTATCGAAATGGACCCTGCTTTTCCGGTCACTCACCTTTACTTAGCATACATTTACATCCAGAAATCTTTGTATAAAGAGGCGCTCGCGGAATTGCAAAAAGAAAATTATCTACCGAAGGGTTTTCTAGAGCCCCACTTCGGGATTGTCCATAACCTCATGGGACGAAGAGACAAAGCCCAGAAGATACTCGATGAGTTAGTAGCGCGGTCAGAGAAAGAATACATCTCATCCTATGGACTTGCTTTGCTTTACTTTGCTCTCGGAGAGAATGACCTTGGTTTTTTGTCCCTGGAAAAAGCATATGACGCGCGTGATGGCTGGATTGTCCAGATAAAAATCGATTTTCTGCTTAACAGCGTTCGTTCTGACCCAAGGTTCGAAGCGATGCTAAAGAAGGTCAATCTGGACTAGCTTCAAGGCCTCTGTGAGAATTGAGGATCTTTCCACAGTGTAAAAAATCTTTCCGAGGAGAGAAACGTGAAACATAGCACAAGTTTTAAGGTAGGTTTATTAGTGACACTGGTCCTTGTAGCAGCACTATTTGCCTTTCAGCCCCAGGAGAAACCTGTGTCGATCAAAGTGGCTGAACCACTTCGTTATGTGCGAATCTATTCAGATTCTAATGGCCAATCCCATTTTGCTGAAGAGGAAGCTGCTTTTCAGCTGGTGGATTATGCTCCGCCGGCTCCTCCCATATCCGTCACTGAGGTTTTAGGTGCTGAGGGCGTGAGTTTCATCTCCAGTCCCTCTGGTTGGTTCGGAGACTGGCATCCTGCCCCGAGGCGACAGTTTATTTTTATGTTGGCTGGTGAGCTTGAAGCCGAAGTTTCGGACGGCGAAGTCCGTATATTCAAGCCCGGGGACATTGTGCTTGTGGAAGACACGACGGGCCAGGGACACATCTCGCGTGTTGTCAGCAAAGAGCGCGCCTATCTTGCTGTGGTTCCTCTGAAATAGTCTCAAGGGTTCTATCTTAATAAAAACAACTGAATAATATCGAAAGGGAATCTGTAGTATTAGTGGATAGACTGATTGATTGATGAAAAAAATCGAACAAATCAAAAATAAAATGGAGAGAAAAAATGATAGGCATCGAAGAACAGTATGACAAAAATCCCATCTGTCCTTTTTGTACAACAGAGATTAAAAAGCTTTATACGCACGAAATTCGCTCCTTTCTAGGGAGGCGTTACCTCTATTTTTGCTCCAACTGCCTGAAGGTCCTCGGCCTCTCCCACCGCAAAGGATTCTGGATGGGATGACTTAATCTATTCATATTTGATTGCATCTACTGGATTTAAGAGTGCTGCCTTGATGGACTGATAACTGACAGTGGCCAGGGCGATCCCCACAGCCAATATCCCTGTTATGAAGAATACCCATATGCCAATCCCAGACTTGTAGGCAAAATTCTGCATCCACTTGTTCATTCCAAAGTAGGCGAGAGGCCATGCGATGACGTTAGCCACAACGATGAGCTTGAGGAAATCCTTCGATAGGAGCACAACAACCCCGGGCACCGAAGCGCCAAGCACTTTGCGGATCCCGATCTCCTTGGTCCTCTGTTCTGCGGCAAAGGAGGCCATCCCGAACAATCCCAAACAAGCAATGAAGATGGCAAACACAGAGAATGCAGAGAAAATATCACTCAGGCGCTCTTCAGCACCATAGAGTCTGTCGATCAGTCCATCCAGATAGAGAAAGTCGAACGGACGGGTGGGATCCACTTCTTTCCACTTTTCCCTTATGAGGCTCAGCGTGTTATCCGAATTTTCAGGATTGATCCTTATTGCAAGTTCGTCAAAATTGCTGGGGTCATTGCCGATAATCTGAGGAGCGATGACGCTGTGCAAAGAGGTCCGGTGGAAATCCTTGATAACTCCAACGACAGTAAAGGTTTCCCATTTCCCGATTTCATCCCCGGGTACGCGGATCGTTTTCCCGATAGGGTCTTCCCAGTTATATCTTTTAGCCGCCGTCTCGTTGATGATGACGGCACTACTGCTGTCAGTTCCATACTCTGGAGAAAAATTTCTGCCCTTGACGATCTCCATGCCCAGGGTTGGGAAAAAATCGTGGTCGACACGGAATGTCTCCATGAGCTGTGCCTGCTTTTCCGTATAACCTTCTGGGATGAACGGTTGTACTGATGGTTCCTGTCCAGGAACCAAGGATGTCGATGATACGCTGAGCACACCAGGGATTTTTCGAATTTCAGCTTTTATGGACTCAAAAGACTGTCGTATGCTCTTGTCCCTGACCTCGATAACAAGAACATTCTCTTTCTCGAATCCCAGATCTTTATTTTTCATGAATTTGATCTGGCTTAAAATAATCCCCGTTCCGATGATGAGGCTGATGGAGATGATGAATTGGGCGACAACAAGAAAACTGCGCAGCCGGGAGTTGGCCGAACCGGCTTTGAGGTTGCCTTTCAGGACTTGTGCCGGACGGAATGATGATAGGAACAGGGCAGGATAACTCCCAGCCACTAATCCAACCAAGACCACAAGTCCGACAAAGCTGGGAACAAGCCAGGGCATCTCTGCAAGGTTTAGACTCATTTCACGGCCAGATAGTGATTTAACAAAAGGCATGGCAAGCCGAACAAACAGGATCGCGATCATCAGGGAAAAAATACTATAGATCAGGCTCTCTCCCAAAAATTGCCAGATCAATTCTTTCCTCTCCGCTCCGACGACTTTCCGCATCCCAACCTCTTTCGCACGTGTGGAGGAGCGAGCTGTGGCCAAATTCATAAAATTGATGCAGGCTATACACAGAATGAATAGTCCGATGGC